>CAYYSH010000040.1:0-13769 GCA_964474265.1 uncultured Anaerolineales bacterium | reverse complement strand
CGTCGTTTTCCACAGCCGCTTCCACACCCTCGCGGGCAATATGGGCCAGAATGCGTGTTTTTTCGGCCAGCGCCGGCTCCTGGGCCAGGGCCGGCGATACCACAATCAGGAAAAGAATTACCAGAACCGGGAGAAACTGGCATAGATGAGAGAAGGGTTTCCGGGTTGGCATGAACTCTGCGACTCCTTTCTTGCCTCGGGCACCGCTGCAGGATCACCCCGCAACGCTTTTTGCAAATGATTCGCAAAAGCATTATAGCAAAGGCCGGCAGTCCCGTCAACCCGTTTTGGTGCCAGGTTGATCAAAATCTGGTCCAAATTCGGTCAAAGAGACGTGAGATTTACAGAGATATAGATAGGTTCGGGAAAATTCTAATGGGAGGTCACGGAGGAAAACGTGCTCAGCGCAGATGAGGGACAGGGGTCAGGTGCCAGAAGCATTCCACTTGCAGGTTGTTTCACCACCATCACAGTGGCCGATCAGGTTCACCTCCAGATCGTCAACAACAAAGGGCAAGACTTTAGCCAATTCCTCTCGCAATTGCTCAAGAACCGGACTTGACACGGCAATTACCTGATCGCACTGGCTGCAAACCAGGTGGTATTGCTGTTCCGTGGCCCGCTTCAGGCCATAACGCCGGCCCCCGTCGTCCACCGAGATCTCATCCACCAGGCCCAGCTCCTTGAGAACTTTCAGCGTCCGGTACACCGAGGCCAGGTTGATACGTGGCAGACTGCGACGGGCTTGCTCGAAGATTTCAGCGGCATCCAGATGGCGGGGATACGCCTCGGCAAGGATGGCGAGCACGGCTTCGCGCTGTGCTGTCATGCGCTTGCCGGCCGCACGCAAGCCGGCAATGGCACCATCAAGGGTTGAGCTACTCATGAGAATGCTCCCTCAGGCTACCTGCTTACAATCAGGACACAAACCGAAATACTCCACCCGTGAGCCGTGAATTTGGTACCCGGACCTGTCTGCCACCGCCTGCTCGATCGGGCTCATGGCCACGGCGTCGAAGTCCTGAATCTTCCCGCACTGCACACACACCAGATTCACATGCGGATGCAGGTTGGGTTCGTAGCGCCGGCCTTCATCGCTGAACCCAACTTCGACAATCTCCCCCATCTCTTTGAGCAGCTCCAGCGTGCTGTACACTGTCGCCAGGCTGATCATCGGAAAGGCTTCTCGGAGCTCTTCATACAGCATTTGAGCCGAGGGATGCTCACGACTGGCGGCCAGTGCCCGAAAAATGGCCAGCCGCTGTGGCGTCAGACGATACCCGCTCTCTCGCAAGCGATTAACAACAGCATCTACGTCCATCGTTGAAATACCATGCACGGAACTCTTTCTTAGCAAGAATTATTCTGGATTATAGCAGAATGCCCATAACCTGTCAACCACCAAAATGTGGGAGCAGGCGCAACCGCATCTAGATTGACTGAGATGAACAATCCTGGTATATTCAGTAATTGGAAGCAAATCCCTTCCGAGGTCTCTAAAGCGACAGGTCATAGGTTGTTATTCGCAGGGAAGTAACGCGTGAGCATGTCCGAAGGCCCGCTGGAGCGGTTGGAAGCATGGCTCTTGTGGTTGCTCGTCACAGGCATTAGCTGGCCTCTGGGTCTGGTTATCGCATTCGTCGCAGCCACCAGGGCCGGCCAGATGCTCCCACGGACGGCAGGATTGGCCCTTGGTATTGCCATAGGCGGAGCCGTGGTTGGACTCGCCCAGTGGCTCATCCTGGATCTCGAAGTCAGGGGGATAGGTTCCTGGATGCTGGCATCAGCCATCGGTTGGACCATTGGCCTGACCGCTGCCGCACCCGTAGCCGGCATGACGCACCTGCTGATCGGAAAAGCTGTCAGCGGAGCGCTGGGCGGTTGCGTGTTCGGCCTGGCTCAGTGGATGGCCTTGCACCATAGCATGAAGCAGAGGAATCAGTGGCTGGCATTCATGGTCGCCGGCTGGACTGTGAGCCTGACCCTGGGAATGACGCTACTTGGTAATCCGGGTTCACCTGTCCCAAACAGCAGCCTCCTGAACCTGGCCCTTGCCGGCGCTGTGGGCTGGTTATTGATCGGCATGTTGGCGATTCTCGTGATCGTGCTCTTGCTCCCCAGGCTTGAGAAGAAGGACACCGAGAGCGATGTGAAATGGTGGCCTCCCCTTTAGCCATCTACCCCTATCCGCCCCGCAATTCCATGTTCACTTAGGCAAGCTGTTCAGCTAGTTCCTCCGGGGTCGTGACCGGTTGCCGGCAGGCATAGTTCTGGCAGACGTAGGCTGTGGCCTGGCCACCGAGCATCGTTTTGCCTTCCAGCAACGGAATGAGCATCTCGATCTCGTCTCCCGCATCCGGGGTACGCAGCGCCACCACTTTGTTCGGCAGATAGCGGCCATTGACGGTCTCCAACAACGCTCTGGTGTCGGCAGCGCCGGCCTCGCCCACAATGGCAATCTCCGGCGGTCGTGACAGGTAGAAATCCAGCGCTATCAACATGTGCCCCATCGCACTGGGGTACTGCTCCACGACGTCCCGGACAAGCCTCAAAATGTCCACCGCGCGGCGCTGATAGTCTGGCTGGGCCGTCAGGATGGCCAGTCGCTGCAGTGCATGGGCTGCTACAGCATTTCCTGACGGGATCGCGCTCTCGATCAAGTCCTTGGGGCGTGCCACCAACTTCTCCTGGTCGGATCCGGTGGTGAAAAACCCGCCGTTTTCATCGTCCCAGAACAGATCGATCATCTGGTCGGCCAGCCTGACCGCCGTTTGTAGCCAGCGAGGTTCAAACGTGGTTTCGTAGAGCGCAAGCAAGGCGTCGATGAGGAAGGCATAATCTTCCAGGAAGCCCGGTTGCCTGGCCTGGCCGGCGCGATACGTGTGCAGCAGCCGGCCATCCTGCCACAGCGCCGACAACAAGAAGTCGGCTGCGCCAACGGCGACCTGGCGATAGTCGTCTCGCCCAAGGACCCGGCCGGCCTCAGCAAAGGCGGTAATCATCAGACCGCTCCACGAAGTCAGGACCTTGGTGTCGGTGGCCGGCGGTACCCGCTGAGATCGCGCCTCGAACAGTTTTTGCCGGCTACGGGCGACAATCTCGGCCAGCTCGTCCTCGGAGATGCGATGGCGATACGCCACCACGTCGGCGTCGCGAGGCCGATGCAGGATGTTCTTTCCCTCGAAATTGCCCTGATCTGTGACGCCGTAGAACTCCAGGATGATTTCGGCATCCGAATCGCCCAACACCTCGCGGATCTCCGCCGGCGTCCAGACGAAGAACTTACCCTCCTCACCCTCGCTGTCCGCATCCTGCGCCGAGTAGAAGCCGCCGGCCTCGTCCATCATCTCGCGTCGAACGTAGTCCAGGGTTTCCTCAGCAATCCGACGGTAGATCGGCTGATTGAGCGCCTGGTATGCATGCAGGTACAATCGCGCCAGCAAGGCGTTGTCGTATAGCATCTTTTCGAAATGCGGCACCAGCCATTGCGCATCGACCGAATACCTGTGAAATCCACCGCCGATCTGGTCATAGATTCCGCCTCGAGCCATGTGCGTGAGGGTTTGCTCCACCATTTTCAGCGCGATCGGATTTTGCGTTCGATGCCCGTACTGCAGAAGGAACTCCAGGGTCATCGGCTGGGGGAATTTAGGCGCTACGCCAAAGCCGCCATGCACGGGGTCATAGTTCCCACGCAACTGGCGATAGGCCATTTCCAACAGTTCATCGTTGAGAGGGCCGACGCCGGCCTGGAGCTGTTGTGTGGCCTGCAGGTGCTCTACCAAGCGCCTCGCCACCTGCGCCACCTCATCGGCTCGCTCCCGGTATGCCTGGGCCACCCCTTCCAGCACCTGCGGGAAGCCCGGAAGGCCATGCCGGGGTGTTGGCGGGTAGTACGTGCCACCGTAGAACGGCTCGCCGTCAGGCGTGAGAAACACCGTCATCGGCCAGCCACCATGACCGGTCATTGCGTGGACCGCATCCATGTAAATGGAGTCCAGGTCCGGTCGCTCTTCACGATCCACCTTGATATTCACAAAGTTCTCGTTCATGATGCGCGCAATCTCTTCGTTCTCGAAGGATTCTCGCTCCATCACATGGCACCAGTGGCAGGCCGAGTAGCCGATACTCAGCAAAATCGGCTTGTTCTCCGCCCTGGCCTTCTGCAGCGCCTCCTCTCCCCACGGATACCAGTCAACCGGATTGTGCGCATGCTGAAGCAGATAGGGGCTGGTTTCGTTGATCAACCGGTTGGTGTATTTGTGTTCTCGCGTCTCCTCTACGCCCATCGGCAGCCTCCCAGGCTATTTTTGCAAACTGTACAGTTAACTATCTAATGATACTTCAGCACAGGGAATTGGACAAATGCGACCCCGGCCGCTTGGATGCCCAGCTCTCATTGACACTACCGGATCATCCAGCTATAATGAGGGTGTCTATTCGCCCACTTGTTCGAACAAGCCAATGCCCACTTCCAAAGTCGATTACGATCAACATCACCTACATCGTGTGCGCCGCTGGGGCGAGAGAGGCCGGCAGGGGCCGCTTCGTGGTCTCAATTTGAAGGGTGCTGACCTTTCCGGGATCGACCTGGCCGGCGCTGACCTGACGGGTACCCAACTGGACCTGGCGAACCTGGAAGGTGCTAACCTGTCTGGTGCCCGGCTGCTCGGTACGTCGCTCCGCCAGGCTAACTTGCAGGGCGCCGACCTGACCCGCGCAAACCTGTCTCGTGCTTTCCTGAACGACGCCCGCCTGATCCAGGCACGGCTGACCGGCGCGCAGCTCATCCGGGCATGGCTCACCAACTGTGACGCCACCCATGCCGACGTTTCGCGGGCAAACCTGGCCGGCGCTCGCCTGCAGGAAGCCAGACTTCACGGCACCAACCTGGCCGGCGCTGACCTGACCGGTGCAGTGCTCATCGGCGCTGACTTGACAGGTGCTGATCTGACAGACGCCATCTTGGATGAAGCCACCCTGTGGTGGGCCGACCTGCGCCAGGCGCACGGCCTGGAAGCGGCCCGCTGGCACAACACCGACATCGATCGCTGCCGGCTGCCGGCCAACTTCGAACCCGCGCTTTCGTGAACGGAGCTGATCAAAGTTGAGTGAACGCATCGCGATTGAAGACCTGTACGAGATCGAATGGCTGGAGGACCCGCGCATCAGCCCAGACGGCACCTGGATAGCCTATGTGCGGGTCACACCAGACCGCACCAAGAACAATTACCGGCGCGCCATCTGGCTGGCGACGCCCGACGGCACATGCAAGCAGTTCACCGCCGGCACACATCAGGATCACACGCCTCGATGGAGCCCTGACGGGCAGACGTTGGCCTTCGTGTCCACCCGCAGCGACGACAAACCACAAATCTACCTGATCCCCATCGACGGCGGCGAGGCCCAACCCCTAACCTCAATGCCCAACGGCGCTACTGAACCCGCCTGGAGCCCTGATGGCACCCGGATCGCGTTTCTTTCGCGCGTCCACGAGGAGGAGCGCGCCAGAGAGGATGCCGGCGAGGAAGAACCACCGCCGGCCGACCCCTGGGAAGCGAAACGCCGCAAGGAAGAGCGGGAACACGAAGAGGCGGAACGGGTCGATCCCCGGGTGATCAACCGACTGCCATACCGCAGCGGCACGTCGTTTCTGGATGGCCGGCGCAGCCATATCTACATCATCGAGACCGAAGGGGATGATCGCAAGCCCCGTCGGCTGACAGATGGCGATGTGGACTTTGGCCTGCCGGCCTGGACCGCCGATGGCCAGGCCATACTCAGCCACACCGCTCGTGATCCCCAGGTAGACACACTTTTCCTCTACCAGGACCTGGTACGGATCGACGCCGAGACCGGAGCGATGGAGCGACTCACTCAGGACGATGGCTTCAGCAACTACACACCTCGTTCGTCGCCAGATGGTCAGTGGATTGCATATACCCGCATGCCCGAGGAACGCCCGCTGGGCTGGGGGCCTCGTCTCACGGTGATGCCGGCCAACGGCACTTCAGCCGACGCCCGCGACCTCTCGCTGGTCCTCGACCGGCCAATTGAGGACTTCCGCTGGTCCCCCGACAGCCAGTCCATCTACTTCAACATTGAGGACCGGGGCGATACCCATCTGTACCGGATCGGGATAGACGGCGGCGAAGCAGAGCGCATCCTGGCCGGCACCCGGTCCATCGACTTGTTCGACGTGCCGGCTCGCCCAGGTAACAGCACCCATCCGCCCATCGCCTTTATCGCCAGCACACCCGAAGCTCCCAGTGACCTGTACCTGCGGACGGCCACGGGCGAGGAGCGCCGGCTGACCCAGATCAACGCCGGCTACCTGGAAGGCAAGCACGTCCAGCTCCCCGAGGAAATCTGGTTCACCGCCCCCGACGGCCAGGCCATTCAAGGATGGATCATCAAGCCGCCGGCCTTTGACCCATCCCGCAAGTACCCGCTGATCGTGGACATCCACGGTGGCCCTCACGTGATGTGGGGTCCCAGCTTCCGCTCGTTGTGGCACGAGTGGCAGGTTTTTGCAGCGAGTGGTTATGTCGTGTTTTTCTGCAACCCCCGGGGCTCTGAGGGATATGGCCACGCTTTCCAGGATGCCATCTACAACAACTGGGGCTATGCCGAAGGAGCAGACATCCTGGCCGGCATCGACCACGTGGTTGAGCAAGGTTATGTCGACCCAAATCGCATCTGTGTCACTGGCGGATCCTATGGCGGATATCTGACAACCTGGCTGATTGGACATGACGATCGATTTGCAGCCGCAGCCACGCAGCGTGGCGTCTACAACCTGACCTCGTTCTACGGAACCAGTGATGCCTTCGAGCTCATTGAGGTCGAGTTTGAGGATAAGCCCTGGGCCAATGCCGAGAAGCTTCACCGTCACTCTCCGCTGGCCTACGCCCAGAACATTCGCACCCCGCTGTTGATCCTGCACGCAGAACAGGACTACCGCGCCCCGATCTCCGATGCAGAGCAGCTCTTCGCGGTGCTGCGCCGGCTGGGCCGAGAGGTCCAGTTTGTGCGCTACCCGCGCGAGGGCCACGAGCTATCCCGCTCCGGCGAGCCAAAACACCGTGTCGATCGGCTCCGGCGAATCGTGGAATGGTTTGATCGGTTCTGCAAAGGTGATGAAAAGGAACACCCGCCGTTGACTGTGCGTCGATAAGCAAAGCGAGTTTTGTGATGAAGCCCCTGCCCCGCCTTTCATATGAACGGAGTCTGCGCCGGCTGCTCTATCGCCTGACGGTGATCTGGCTCGCTATCTATGTGCCGGCTGCGCTGATCCTGGCTATTCGAGGCGAGATGCTGCAGGGTTTGAGATGGCTCATCGGCGCGCCACACTGGCTTCTGCTACTGGTTGTGTTGCACGGGCTGGTGGTGGCTGCCGGCTGGGCTATCGTCGTGTACCGGTGGTGGATGGACAGGCGCAAGGAAATGGAGGAACGCATCGTTGCTGAATCCCTGGCCGACTTGCAGGCGATGCCCCCCGATCAGTTCGAGGCCTTCGTCGCCCAGACACTTCGCGCCCAGGGATTCAAAGTCTGGGACACGCGGTTCAGGGCCGACCACGGCATCGACCTGCAACTCATCACGCCCGATGGCGCGCCGGCTGTCGCCCAGGTCAAACGCTACAAGAACCACGTTGGGGAGCCGGTCGTGCGTGATCTCTACGGAGCGATGATCAACGCCGGCGCTGAGTGCGCCTACCTCATCAGCACTGGCGGCTTCTCTGAGCCGGCCCGCGAATGGGCCGCAGGCAAACCGATCACGTTGATCGATGGCCAGGAATTGCTACACATGAACATGGAAAGCAGCCGATCATTCAGGTAAAGGGCCTGTCCGAAAATCGCCAGGCCGGTCTAACCGGTGTGGCTGGTCTTTGACCGCGCCTGGGAGCGTTGAATCGAGCCCTGGCGACCTGTCGGATAGGCGGAGAAAAGTGAGTCGAAATTTACAATCCGTAACACAACATGCCGGAGGTTCACATGGCGACGCAACCCGACGAACAACTCACCCCCCCTGAGCCGCAGGAGGACAAAGCCGGCGGCGGAATTGGTGCCGGTACTCTGGCAACAGCCGGTCTGGCCCTCATTGCCCTGGCGATTCTCATCTGGTTTCTCTACCCACGATTCAGTGGTCCTACCCAGCCGACCCCTGAACCGACACCGGGTGCCGTCGTAGCTGAGCTGATCACTGCGACACCCGTTTTAATCCCCACCGCCTCGCCGGCTCCCACGGAGGTCGCGAAAGAGCTTCCCGCGACGGTGCCACCCTCTCCATCAGCTACGCCGATTCCACCAACACCGACGCTGCCAGTCAAAGTCGAGTCCGGGGTCTACGCCAAGGTCGTCGGCACCGGCGCTTTCGGCCTGCGCTTCCGATCAGGCCCTGGTCAGGACTACGTCACCTGGCGCATCCTGCCTGAAGGCGAAATCCTCAAAGTAACCGGCGGCCCGCAAGAGGCGGATGGTGTCATCTGGTGGCGCGCTGTGGACCAGACCGGCCTGGTCGGCTGGGCGGCTGAGCAATATCTGGTGCCTGTGCCACCGCCGGCCTGGACGCCGGCCCCAGAACGGACACCCGACCTGACGCAAATAACCTTAACCCCCGAAAGCTGAACTGAACGGCCTCGGGCGTCGGTGGCCTTAACGCGGAGGAGGATGTATGTCCATCGCCGGCCACTGACGCCCGCTACTATTGGCATAGGCGCAAGAATGCACGCCTGCTTTGTGCCGGCCGCATGCGGTCGCGTATGGTTCTACCCCAATCAACCGTCTGTGACTTATGAACGACCGGGGATGAGGGTGCCAGGCACCTGGTCAACCGCCAGGCTCTGGAACGGCATAGAGTTCGGTTGAAGGGAGGGTATTTGCACTGTGAGGGTGAGAATCGGCCACTACCTGCTGGTTTTGAGCCTTTTTCTGGGAGTGATGGGGATCGCCGGCCTGGCTCAGGCCAGCGCGGCACTTGCGTATCTCAACACCTCCAGGCACAGGGGTACAGGTGAATCCCCGTGGCCGGCACCGGCTTCCGGCCAGAGCACCAACCTGGCTGCGACGCCCGTGGTGCTGGAGAACGACCACCTGCGCCTGATCTTCCGCCGGCAGGCCGCCGGCAGTCTGACATGGGGCCTGGCTTTGGAGAGCGCCACCGTCAAGCCCTCGGCCTACTCCTTCGGCTTCGACCTGAACGACCTGTGGGCCATCACCCTGCGCGCCGGCGACGCCACCACAACCACCGTGACGCCCAGCAGCACCTCCTACACCCTGCGCACGGCGACGATCACCTCGGCCCCCACTCAGACCCTGACCGCTGTCTGGGACATGAGCAATCTCGTGGTCACCACCACCGTGGCCCTCGGCTCAAACGCTCGTCACGCTCTCTGGACCATCGCTGTGGACAACCGCTACACTGACCAGGCGGTGCACCACGTGGACTTCCCCCGGCTGAAGATTCAGCCTGTGGGCACTCCGGCCACCAACCAGGCGGCCATCCCCTACTTTGGTGGCCGGCTGATCCCTGATCCCATCCACAGCGTGGCTCTGCAGGCCCTGCTGAACCTGCCCCCGTTCTTCTCCTACCCTCACATGTACACGCCGCTCCAACTCTTCACCTACTTCGACACCGCCGGCGGTCATGCCCTCTACCTGGCTGCCCACGACGGCGCCGGCTACACTAAGGCCTTCGACTTCCGTGCCGACGGCCAGCATCTCTTGTTTGGCGTGCGCCAGTTCCCGGAATACAACATCACTTCGGGCAACGACTACATCAGCCCCTACGCCGTGGCCGTCGGGGCACTGCCCGGGGACTGGTACGACGCCGCCAAACTCTACCGCACCTGGGCGCTGAAGCAGCCCTGGGCTCAGCGCGGCCCCATCGCTGCGAGCAATCCTTCGGCGGGCTCAGGACAAGCCTTCTCAGACAGGCTGAAAGCCTCGGACATCATGGGCGTGTGGGCTCCCATCACTGACACGGTATCACCCTTCGAAGGTGTGGCACAGGATATGGAGCGCTGGGCTCAGTTCCTGGGGATCGAACATGTGGCCGGCCTGTGGTACGGCTGGCACGGCAACGAGTTCGACACCGGCTGGCCGGAGTACGAGCCGGTGGAGCCTTCCTTCGGCGACGGAATGACCCTCACCCACCGCCTGGGCAACTACGCCTGGCCCTACATCAACCCGATGGGCTGGGACACCGCCACCGCCAGCTACACCACCACCCACGCTGCCGATTACGCCATGAAAGACGAGGCCGGCAATGTCCAGACCGTGACCACGCCGGCGGGTGCCACCTTTGCCCTCATGGACCCGGCCACAAGCTTCTGGCAGACCTTCGTGCGAGATTGGGTGCTTGACCTGCAGACCAAATACGACGTGGACGGTGTCTACCTGGACGTCTGGAGCGGCAGCGGCTACGGATTTGACTACGACGCGACCCATGGTCATCCCACCGGCGGTGGCAACTACATCGCTCAGGGGATGCGGACCCAAGGGCAGATGATCCGGCAAGCCACACGGGCCGGCGACCCCGGCTTCATCATGATGAGCGAGCACCCTGGTGAGCTGGTCATCGACAAACTGGAGATCGAGAACGTGGAATACATAGGTCCGCTAAACCCTGCCCAGTGGTGGACCATCCCTCTCTTCAACACCGTCTACCATGACTACATCGCGATGTCCACTTTCGTAAACACCAGCGCCCACCTGCCCGACGCCCCGGAAAACGAACAGGCCCTGGCTTACGCCTGGGCGGTGCGCTACACCCAGGGCAACCTGCTGGCCGTGAACGGCGACGGAGCAGCCGTGTTGAAGGACCCCGTGGAGAGCACACCCAACTACGGGGCTTATCTCTTCCTCCGGGAGTTGGTGCAGAGCTACGCCTATGCCCGTCCCTACCTGCGTTACGGCGAGCGGCTGCGGGACCTGCCCGTCGAGGTCGAGACCCGCCCGCCACCGAGCGCCAACGGCGTTCCCTTCGCCATCGCGCCCTACGGCCCTGACCAGCCGGCGATCATGTCATCGGTCTGGCGCTCTGTCACCGACCCTTCGACAGGCCCAGGGCACCGCGACAGCGTGGGGCTGGTCTTTACCAACTGGGTCACCACCACCCAGACCATCAGCTACACCTTCGATCCCGGCGAGTACGGGCTGCCGGCGGCTCCCCTGGGCCTGTACCGACTGGACCAGGCCGGCCCGCACCTGATCACCAGCTTCACCGGCCCTCTTACGCGCAGTGAGACGCTACCACACCGCAGCCTGTTGGCGCTGAAAATCGCTCCCTGCCCCCACCCCTATGACCTGACCGGCAATGGCTTCGTGGAGGTAGACGACATCATGATCGTCGCCGCGAACTGGGGCCTGCCTGATCCTGATCCCCGAGCCGATCTTGACGGGGATGGGGGTGTGGATGTGGTAGATGTGATGCGAGCCAGTGCGGAGTGGGGTGCCGTGTGCCCGGTCCCCGCACCTGCCGTCGAAATCGTCGGGCCTGAGGAAACCGTCTTTGACCGGACCACGGACCATGCGAGGACACCTGCGGTGCAATATTTGCGGCTACTCCCACAGCCGGCGCGCCAGGTCCGTGATGACCTCCGGTTCGTCCTCGGTGATGATCACCTCTTCTTCGATGCTGCAACCACCCCAGTCCCGGATGTAGATGCCCGGTTCGATGCACAGCACCATGCCCGGCTGTAGCTCGACGTCGTTGTCCGGCACCAGCAGCGGCGCTTCCACCGTCTCCAGACCGATGCCGTGGCCCATGAAGCGCGACATGGATTGGCCGTAGCCGGCCTCTTCCATCACCCGCAGGCCGGCGCGCACCATCTCCCCCACGGTCACGCCGGGGCGCGCACGCTCCAAAGCTGCTGCCAGCGCGTGGAGCACCGCCTCGCACATCGCCCGCTGCTCGGGCAGCGTGTCAAAGCCGACGATGGTGGTTCGCAGCACGTCGAAGCCGTAGCCCTGCACCGCGCCGATGATGTCCAGCGTCACCAGGTCCCCCTTCCCCATGGCGCGGTCCGACGCCTGGGGCCAGCGCGAGCCCCACGCCGACCACGGCCCGGAGTGGACTCGCAGGTAGCGCACGAAGTCGGCGCCGGCCCGCATGGCCGCGGCGGTGCCGGCTGCATTGACTTCCGCCTCGTGTACCCCGAAGCCAACTGCATCCAGTGCCGCCCGCAACCCCGCCACGGCCACCTCGGCCGCATGGCGCAGCAGTTGCTGCTCGGCCGGGCTCTTGATCATGCGTTGATTCTCGACGATGTCGCCGGCCGGCACCCACCGCACATCGGGCAGCCGTTCTGTCAGTGAGCGATACATCGAGAGGGACAGGATGTCGTCGCCCACCAGGCCGATGGTGCTGCCGGCCAGCCCCTTCTCGCGGATAACGCCGGCTACCGCCCGGGGGAGGTTGGTATCCAGTCGCACGTCCGCTACCGCCACCAGGTCTTCGCGGTAGGCCCGCCCATCAACGACCAGGACCGGATCGCCAGCAGCCGGCAGGACCAGGCACCCGTGTCCCATGCCCTGCCAGTCGCCCAGGTCGGCCATGGTAGGGAAAGGGGGAAAGTGGTTGGTCAGATAGGCCAGGTTGCCGGGCCGGTCGTAGAAGGAACGCCCGATCACGAGCAGGCCGGCCAGCTCCCGCGCGCCGGCGACGGCCTGGCAATGGGTCAGTCGCTGTTCAAACTCCGGCTGCGGGATGCCGGATACATTCTCGCTGGATTGTCTCTCGTCCATCAGCCTTCTTCCACCGGGCAATCGGTGTTCGAGAAGTGCAGTGCCGTACTGCGTATTGCGTGCGTATTGCGTAAGGGCGTTGCTTTACGAAATACGCAGTGCGCCCTGGCAACGCTCATCGGACACTCATTCAATCACCACCACCCACACCTCCCCGGGCCCGTGGACGCCGATGCTCAGCGTCTGCTCGATGTCGCCGGTGCGGCTGGGGCCGGTGATAAGGGTCATGGCGCTGGGGAGGCCGTCGCGCCAGGCATCGGAGCGCAGACGGTCGATCAGCACCGGCAGGTTCGCCACGAATTGATCGCTGCGCACAAAGGCCACGTGAATCGGCGGCAGCAGCGACGCCATGCGCGGCGCGCCGGGTCGGGCCAGGAGCACCAGCGTGCCCGTGTCGGCAACCGCAAAGTCGGCACCGGTAACGCCCACGTCGGCTTCGATGCAAGCGTGGCGGAAGGCCTGGCCGGCGGCGTGCCCCACGGCTTCGCCGGCCGGCGGCATGGTCACGGCCAGGCCGGCATCCGTCAGCGCCGTCGCCAGCCCTTCGACGGGCACGTCTCGCGTGACCACGGCCCGCTCCAGGCCCCGCTCGGCCACAAAGCCGACCAGCCACTTCCGCGCTGCCTCGGCATCCGATACGCGGATCACGTGGCCGCCCACGTCCTCCAGCATGCGGGTGAAGTGCTCGATCAGGTCGGAGGCCGGCAGCTCTTCATCAAGCACCGACTTCGGCACGTCGGGGCCGGGATCGTTGAGGGGATAGCGGTACGGGTGTTGCCGGCGTTCTCGCACTCGGCTCAGAAATGTTTCGCGGTCAGTCATGGGGTGTCACTCCTGAATGCGCTGAAGGTCGAATGAACGTGTTGGCAAAGCCGGCCTGGACGTTTGTGGCCAACAAGAAGTATAACCCCATCTGCTTCAGAGTTCAAACGAGCTGCCGGCTGAACCAGGTGCCACCCCGCACCACCGTGCGGATGGCGTCCAGCACCCCCGCCGTCGCTTCGTCCTTGAGCACGTAGC
>CAYYSH010000039.1:0-13795 GCA_964474265.1 uncultured Anaerolineales bacterium | reverse complement strand
CACAGGTGGTGGTTGTGCTGACCCTGATTGCCATCCTGGGCGGCTTTACTCTGATCGGGATCTTCAATCTGGATCGCGCAAATCTGACACCCTTTTTCCCATACGGCACCAGCCCGATTCTATCAACGACAGCCCTGGTCTTCATCTCGTTTTTAGGCTTCATCAAGATTGCCGCCGTCTCTGAGGAGATCAAGGAGCCGTCCAAGAATCTTCCGCGGGCGCTGATCGGCTCTGTGGCCTTGGTTACCTCGTTGTACGTGCTGATCGTGCTGGTAATTGCCGGCTACTTCCCGCCGGATAAGATCACCGAAATACACAACCCGCTGACGCGCGCGGCCCAGATGATGATCGGCGCTCCTGGCGTCGCCCTGATGACGTTTGCCGGCCTGTTGGCGACTCTCTCGTCGGCCAATGCCAGCATCATGGCCGCTTCCCGAATCAATCTGGCTATGGCGCGAGATGGCATGATCCCCAGGTGGCTTGGCGAGATTCACCCGACCCGGCTGACGCCATATCGCGCCATCTTGCTTACCGGTACACTGGCGCTGTGCTTTCTGCTGGTCAATAGCCTGGAGACGTTGGCCGAGATCGCCAGTGTGCTCCAACTCTACAGTTATGCTGCGCTTAACATCGGGTGCGTCGTCCTGCGGGTCGCGGCACCAGATTGGTACAAACCTTCGTATCGGGTGCCGGGCACGCCATTTGTCCAGGTGGTGGCCGCGCTGAGTTGCCTGGGGATTATCTTGGCTTCTGGAGTTGTTGCTCAGATTGTGATCGTTGGGCTCATTGTTGCCAGTCTGACCTGGTATTTCGTGTGGGGAGCCTCTCGAGTCAACATCGAGTATGGGCTTCCCTTGTTCAGGACCCGGTGGTCGCGTGAGGGATCACGGGTGCTGTTAGTGCCGGCCAATCGGCACGTGCAGAGCAAGGATGGTGCCCGGGCACCATCGGAGCGGCTCCTGGACCCCATCGGTCCACGGCGGGTCATGGTTGCTCTGGCGAATCCTCGGCACGAGGCAGATCTATTGCGCCTGGGGCGGTATATTGCAGCAGGCCAGGAGGAAGGTGGCGAAGTGTTGGGTATCCATCTGGTTCAGGTACCACTTCAAACACCTTTGAACGTCGCTCGTGGGCGGTTCTCTCAGAGGCCGTCCATCGAGCGCACCATGGCCATGCTTGATGAGCAGGCTGAACGCTACATCGAGCGTCAAAACGGGGAGCGCCCCGAGCAGGTAGCTATCGCGAGAACGAAGTTCCAGGCCATTACGGACGTCGCCCACGATATTTTTGGGAGCCTCATCGCGGAAACGAGCCGGCACGAAGCTGATCTGTTGCTCATGGGTTGGCAAGGCGGCTTCAATGTGAGCCGAATCTACAACAGCCCGGTACAGCGGATCAAATCGAACCTGCGGGCGGATCTCGCTGTGCTGAAAGATCGAGGGCTGGAGAACATCGAATCAATCCTTGTGCCCTGGGGAGGTGGTATCCATGCTCGGCTGGGGCTGGAACTCGCGGCTCGTATTGCGCGTTCGACCGGTGCGGCTGTCCACGTGCTCCGTGTCATCAAGCCAGGCGTCGATGCTGAGCGGGAGGAGGAAAAGCTCGCAGCATCAATTGAAGCCATTGTCGGGGCCGATACCAACGTCTATTACCATATCCAGGAGGGCGAGAGTGTCATTGACGGTGTTCAGACACGTTTGCTCGCCTGGAATAATGACTTGGTTATCATCGGAGCATCCCACGAGTCGACAATTCGCAAGGTGCTATTCGGCACAGTTCCCGACGTGATAGCTGATCGCGCTAACTGCTCAGTTCTGATGGTTCATCGCTACCTGCCTGACCACTGGTCGCTGGCGGTGGCTCAGGGCATCAAGCGGATTAGGGAGACGGCTGGACTGACCACCTCACCTGAAGAAGGTAATGGGAAGATCCAACATGGTGCTCGTTGAAAGTGTGGGGAACGGTGCTTATGGGCGCGAAAGTTGATGGTTTCTCAGAACAAGACACCCTGAGAGACGGGTTGCAGGAGCAGGTCGAAGAGAAAACCGCACCCGGTCGCAAAACTTTCGGAACCTTCAGTGGGGTGTTCACGCCCACACTTCTGACTATCCTGGGCGTGATCATGTACCTGCGTGAGGGGTGGGTTGTGGGCAACGCCGGCCTCCTGGGCGCATGGCTTATCATTCTGATGGCGTTCATGATCACAGGCTGCACCGGGCTGTCTATGTCCTCTATCACTACGAACATCCGTATCGGGGCCGGCGGTGCTTTTTCCATCATCTCCCAGTCCCTGGGCTTAGAAATCGGTGGTAGCATCGGCATTCCGCTGTACCTTTCCCAGGCGCTGGCTGTAGCCATGTACATTTTCGGTTTTCGGGAGGGCTGGCGCTGGCTGTTCCCCAATCACCCGGCCATTGTGATCGACTTGCTTGTTTTCATCTCCCTGTTTGTTATTGCCTACATCAGTGCCGGCCTGGCCTTTCGCGTGCAGTACATCATCATGGCAATTCTTGGCGCTTCGCTGGTGTCAGTCGCGGTGGCCGCTGCCAATGGCTCCATGCAGCATCCGATTACCTGGTGGGGCACTTTTCCGGGTGCGCCGGAGGATGGTTTCCCTGGCACGAGCTTCTGGACCGTCTTTGCTGTGTTCTTCCCTGCGGCCACGGGGATCATGGCCGGCGCTAACATGTCCGGAGAGCTGGAGAATCCCCGTCGCAGCATACCCGTTGGGACCATGTCGGCCATCGGTGTGAGCTTTGTCATCTATGTATCTCTGGCCTATTGGTTGGCTCGATCAGCCAGCATGGAAGAACTCGCCAGTAACTATACGATCATGATCGATCGGGCGGCGTGGGGGCCGGCGGTGCTTGGTGGGCTGCTGGGGGCCACGTTTTCATCGGCATTGGCTTCCCTGGTGGGTGCGCCGCGGGTGTTGCAGGCGCTGGGAGAACACAGCATCTTGCCAGGAAGCGGGTGGTTCGCGCAGCGATCGAAGACCGGCGAGCCTCGCAACGCGATGTGGGTCACCGGAGTGATCGTTTTTGGTGCGTTGATGCTGCGCAACTTGAATGCCATTGCCCCCCTTATCACCATGTTCTTCCTCATCACCTACGCCATGATCAACGTCGTGGTCCTGATTGAGCAGAGCCTGGGGTTGGTAAGTTTTCGCCCGTTGTTTCAAATACCGCGTGCTGTGCCGCTGATAGGCGCTGCCGGCTGTCTGTTTGCCATGTTTATCATCAATCCCACGTTCAGTCTGGTCGCTGTGGCGGTCGTTGTGGTTTTCTACGGCATTCTGCTACGCCGGCATCTGGTGGCTCCCTTTGGCGATGTGCGCAGCGGGCTGTTCGCTGCTCTGGCCGAGTGGGCGGCCAAGAAGGTGACGGACTTGCCGGCCTCGCCGGAGCGATCGTGGAAGCCGAATCTCCTCATCCCGGTTGAAGATCCACGCGAACTGCGTGGGACCTTTCGCTTCATCCACAGCATCACGTACCCCAAGGGGTCGGTGAAGCTGATGGGGCTTGCGACAGGGAGCGAGGAGAACCCATTGTCCGATCGGCTCTCCAGACTCACACAAGCATTCCGTGAGGAAGGTGTTTTTGCGTCCTGGTCTGTCGTGGATGCCGGGCGTTTCGGGCCAGGAGTCGTGGCCGGCATGCAGGCTCTGGGCAGCGCGTTTTTCCGTCCCAACATCATCTTCCTCACCATGCCGGACAGCTCTGAGCGAGAGGCGGATCTACAGCTTGTCATAAGTAGAGCTCGTGAGAACCGCATTGGTGTCATGCTGTTCGCAGAGCATCCGAAGGCGAAGTTGGGCCGGCAGCGCGTTATCAACCTGTGGGTGCGTGATCAAAGCCCAGACTGGCGACTGAGCATGCATCTCAGCAATCTTGATCTGGCCATTCTCACGGCTTATAAGCTCAAGCGCAACTGGAAGGCCCAGTTGAACCTGATCACGGTCGTTCGAGACCCTGATCAGATGGCTAACGCGGAGGAATATCTAAGCCGTATTGTTGACTTGGCGCGTATCCCCGGCGATGCTGACGTGTATGTGGTCAATCGCGACTTCAATAGCTACGTGCCGGACGCACCGCCTGCTGATCTGAATGTGTTCGGCCTGCCCGATGAGCCCGATTTCAACTTCATTTGCCGGATGGTGGATGAGACGCGAGCGAGCTGCGTTTTCGTGCGTGACTCAGGCGAGGAGAGTGCGCTGGCGTAAGTGCACGGCTCACAGCCGGCGCAATACGCCCCGAATAATGGCCTGGAGACGGGGCACTGCCTGCTGGCCGGCTGCCAAAACCTCGTCGTGAACCTCTAACACCCCCTCATCTTGGGCTTCAGCGGCTGCCTCAATGTCGTCTGGCAGGGCCAGATTGCCGATGATCGAAAACCCCAGTACCCGCATGCCGCCATGGCGAGCAACAGTGACCTCCGGTGTGGTGGACATGCCTACCGCATCGGCGCCAATCATCTGGAGGAAGCGGAGTTCGGCCGGCGTCTCGAAGGTGGGGCCGGCCAGCCCAGCATACACCCCTGATTGCAAGGCGAACCCCAACTCTGAAGCCACTTGATGGGCGAGCCGACGTAGTCGGGGGTTATAGGCTCCAGCCATCAGCGGGAAACGGGGCCCCAGGTGCGGGTCGTTTGGGCCGCGCAGGGGATTGAAACCTGCCATGCCGGTGAAATTGATGTGATCGCGGATGACCATGATGTCACCCGGCGCGAAGTTGGGGTTCAGGCCGCCGGCTGCGTTGGTGACAATCAGTGTCTCAGCGCCCAACGCTCGCATCACACGTACAGGGAAAGTGATTTGCTGCATGCTGTATCCCTCGTAGAAGTGGACGCGGCCGCGTTGAATCACAACAGGAACACTGTCCAGTGTGCCGATGACCAGTTCGCCTGGGTGGCCGGCTACGGTCGAGTGGGGGAAGTGAGGGATATCTTGATATGGAATCCGCGTAGCATCGGTGGCGTCATCGGCCAAGCCGGCCAGCCCAGAGCCGGTGATTAATCCTACTCTGGGGGTAATCTGGCTATGCCGGCGAATGATTTGGGTGGCTTCTTCAATGTGCTCGTGTTCGTAGATTTCGCTCATGTTGGTCAGTGGTCAGTATCAGTGACCAGTTTTCAGCGATCAGGTTCTGATGCAACTGATCACTGCCAACTGATCACCGATTACTGGGTCTCCTTAGCTCTCGGGTGTGCCTCGTCGTACGTTTCTCTGAGTCGGTCGGACGAGACGTGGGCATAAATCTGTGTTGTTGAGATGTTCGAGTGTCCCAACAATTGCTGTAATTCGCGGAGGCCGGCACCTCCATCCAGCAGATGCGTGGCGAAGGAATGGCGGAGGGTGTGGGGGGTGACTTCTTCGTCGATGTTAGCTTCTTCCACGTATGCTTTGATGATTAGCCACAGTCCTTGCCGGGTGAGTCGTGTCCCGCGCGGATTGAGGAATAGCGCGCGCTCCTCCGGATTCTTGGCGTACTGGATTCGACCCTGTTCCAGGTATGTCTCGAGGGCTTCAACCGCCTGCTTATACAGGGGGAGAATGCGTTCCTTGTTGCCCTTGCCGCGACAGCGCACAGTTGCGCTTGCCAGGTTCACATCATCTACGTTCAGACTCACCAGCTCGCTGACGCGCATACCCGTCGCGTAGAGAAGTTCTAGCAGCGCCTTGTCGCGCAATCCCTTGGCTGAACGGTCGCCGGCTGGTGCCTCCAGCAAACGTTCAACGGCATCCCGCGAGAGCGTCTTAGGCAGTCGCTTTTTGGCTTTCGGAGCATCCAGCGTAGCTGCAGCGTTGTCCTCGATAACCTTCTGATCAACGAGGAAGTTGAAGAAGGACTTGATAGCTGCGACTTTGCGCGCTACAGTGGCCGAGGAGTATTCCCGTTCCTTCAAGTCCAGCATGAAGCTAATCAGGGTATCTTTGTCAATCTGTGTCCATTCTGTGGGTGGTGGATCTAGACTCTCCAGGAATTCAGCGAATTGGTGGAGGTCATTCCGGTAGGCCGCCTGCGTATTGTACGAATAGCCTTTCTCCTCTGAGATAAATGTCAGAAAGGCGTCAATTTGTTCCCGCATGGTGTGGTTCTCCTTTCAACCAACCGCCTCCGTCTTGAGGGGAGCAGCCGAGGTGCGGATTCCGGCCATGTGCTTCGCGCCAATGGGCGAAGCAATTGTAGCATAACTTTTCATAAGGGCAAAACGGCTACGGCGATCTGGTCCGCTGTTCCTCGAAGGTCACGGGCGGTGTGCTAATCGTGGCTTCGGTCTCGAGTTCGGGGGTGACCTCCGTTGCTTCGGGGGCGATGCCCAGAATGTTGCGCTGGTAGAGATAGCCTAGCATAGCTGCCAGCACACCGATGACTGGAATGCCGAACAGCGCACCCCAGAAGCCGGCCACGCGTACTCCCATCAACAGTGCTGCGAACACGAGAAGTGGGTGCATGCCCATCGTCTGGCTCATGATGCGAGGCATCATGATGTGCAGCACGACTTGCTGCAGGGCCAGGATCGCAATAAACACTACGATCGCTGTGGTCAGACCGCTCTGGAAAAGGCCGATGAGCGTTGGCACGAACAGAGCGACGGGGGCGCCGATAACCGGGATCAACATGATCAGGCCGGCGAACAAACTGACCACGACCACAAAATTGAGGCCGGCCAGTTGCATGATGATCATCGTTCCAGCGGAAGACACCAGAGCCATTAACAATTGGCTACGAACGAAACCGCCGAAGGTGCGATCAACGCTCCTGAACAAGACCTGACACTCGTCTTGCCATTGCCTCGGTACCGTGCCGAGAAACCAGCGGGTCAGGCGTGGCATGTCCAGGGTGATGTAAAAGCTCAGGATGAGGACCAGGAACGTATCGGCTACGACCGAGGCGAAGCCGGCGGCGATGCCCAGGGTGTTCTGAGCCAGGCGGCCGGCCACAGACTGCACCGAGCCGGCAATGTTCAGAGAGCGGTACGCTTCCTCCAGGTCAACGCCGAACTGAGATGCCTGAGCATTCAGCCGCTCCAGAAGGGCCGGGTTTTCCGTCTGCACTCGCTGGAAAAATGCTAACACCTCGGCCCCGTAAGTGGGAATGCGGCCGACCAACTGCCCGAACTGCGTCACAGCCACCGGGACGAAGAATACAAGAGCTGTGATGAGCAGGACAACCAGGGCGGTGTAGACAAGAATCGTTGCCGCTGGTCGCGAAAGGCGCCAGGCAGAGAGCCGATCAACCCAGACGGCTTCCCCGCTATCGCGCAGCCAGCGAATCACAACACGCGGAATTGGGGCAATACAGAGTTGATCGACCACAGGGCGTAGCGTGAACGAGACCAGCCACGCCAGGAAGAAGAGCAGGATGATGTCCCAGAAGAAGGCAATGAGGGCGAACAACTGACCCAGAAGCCACACGCCACCGACCACGGCCAACATCCAGAGACTGACGCGGACAGCGGGTGGCCACTCATCGAAATTCATTTACACCTCCCGGGGGGCCAATTGGTCCTCGGCTATGCGTACCTGATCAGTCCAACCCAAATCGGTTCGGTTCTACCTAATTGTACATGAAAATGGCGTAAGGGGAAATCGGCCAAGTTGACTTGTCGTAGGCCATTCGTCAAAAACCGGACGTACTCTCTGCGTATGGGTTGTGGACATGATGCCGTCTGTATGAACGGAAGTGGGGCGAACGCGGCCCGGTATGGGCGCTCCTCCCGCGTATCGACTTGCTCCCTGCCTCGCTGCTATGCTGTGTCAGGATGCTCTCACCTTTCGGCTGCCCCCGGTCCGGATTAAGCATGTCCTTACCTGGCAATTCATGCAGCAGCCGGCTGAGGCTTAGCTCCCCCACGGCAGGCCTCAGCGAAAGCGAATCCATCCATTCACAACACAGAAGGGAGTATATGGCGATGCTAAGACTGCGACATTTGCTACTGTTTACTCTGCTCTTCTTGCTCCTGGCAACTACACATCCACAGGCCGTTGCTCAGGAGCCTCGGCCGGCACCTGTTGTGCCCTTGCGGCCCGTTTTCGAGATGGCGCATCCGCGGGTCGGTATTGTAAACCTCTTTTCCGGCGGTGCGGAAAACTTTCTCCAGGTGCCATCCGAGGCCGATCAGCCTGTCGTCACGGTGCAGGCCGGACAGCGTTTCCGACTGACGGCCCCGTACGAGACGGTGATGCACTCGCTCACCGCCGGCCTGGCCACATTTCGCGCCGAGGCTTATCTGGTTCAGGACGGCACAACTGAGCTGCTGGCCAGCGATAAAGCAACCGTCATCAACTTTGGTCCACGCATCTACAGCGGGGCGCTGAACTTAGACCTGAAATTCGAGCAACCTGGTCAGTATCGCGTGCTGCTACGCAGTATCACCCAGGTGAAACCTGTAGGCGTGAACGAAGTGACGACCGACGAGGATGAGATGACGGTCATCATCAACGTTGTCAGTCCAGAGACGCGTGGGCGAGCCAAACAGCCGCCGATCTTGCTGGCTGGTGGAAAAGCCGGCCTGGCCCAACTCCAACCATCGCCAGAGCCAATGCCGGCGCCGATAACACGCACTGTGCAAGTGGCTCTGCCTCGTGGCGAGATCGTTGATGCCCAGAATGCCGCTGTCAACAATTTCGAGCAGCCTCACCAGGCGGCCATCGTCGTGCGCCAGGGTGACGCGGTGAGATTCGTCGCCGGCCCCCATGAATTCGTCTGGTTCAACCAATCCCATGGCAGTGCAGAAGCCTCGCTAGACATCCTGGATGGCGTAACGGACGTGGACCCACCAATTTCCTACGGTAGCGACCGCGTGGAGTATCCCGATGTCCAGGGGCCGGCCCGACGACGGGGTACACTGGAAGTGGAGGTCACTTTCGACGAGCCCGGCATCCACGACCTTATCGCGCGGTTGCGCTCAGCGATGTATCCGCAGCCCACCCCGGCCACAGACCCGAGAGGCTTCGTGGATGAGGATGATGTCCACATCCGTGTTGTGGTGGTCCAGACGCCGGAGACGGGAGCCATCGAGGGCACAGTGATAGCAGCGGATACCCTGGCACCTTTGCCAGGCGTCATCGTTCGCGCTTACGGCAGGCGTGATGGCCGCCCTGTGGCAATGACTCGAACCGGCGACCAGGGTACGTATCGCTTCGACTCACTCAGGCCAGGGACCTATCTTGTGCAGGCGGATCCAGATCGGCAAAACTATCTGGCCGAGTGGTACGACGACAAACCGAGGCGGGATCAGGCTGATCCGGTGGAGGTGGTTGCTGGCGCAACCACGAGCAACATCGACTTTGCACTGACCCCTGGGGCGTCTATAGCCGGCGTGGTTACTGAGGAGGCGGATCCCACCGGCTCGACAGACCCGCCGCCGCTGGGTGGCATCCTGATCCAGGTGGGCGTGTTCGACGGCTCGAGTGAGCGTAGCATCATCGTGGGACAGACCTATACCCTGGACGATGGCAGCTATGCTGTTGATCAACTGCCGGCGGGCACTTACTGGGTTCGAGCCAGCGATCCGCAGGGGCTCCACAGGGCGGAGTTCTGGGATGACGCTGAGACGCTTGCCGATGCCACACCCATCGAACTGGCGACCGGTGAGTTGCGGGACGGCATCAACTTCGAGCTGGCCCTCGCTGGTGGTGGTATCAGCGGGCGCGTTTACCGCCAGGGTGGTCCGGCAGACCCCGCCGTGATTATCCCGCTGCCAGGGATTCTGGTCACGGCGTTCGACGCCGAAACCGGCCAGCAGATGGGCAAGGCCGAGACAGGGCCTGCCGGTGGGTACCGCATGGGTGGATTGCCGGCAGGCCGGTACCTGGTCCACGCTGAGGACCCCAATGGCCGTTTTCAGGATGAATGGTATGACAATAAACGGACTCAGGACGAAGCTGACCCCGTGCCTGTGGAGAATGGTCAGGTGACCGAGGGCATCGATTTCAGCCTGGAGCCGATAGTTCAGGCACCGACTGTGCTGTGGATCGATCCTCCGACCACGTCTGTACGGCAGGCCGGCGACACCTTCGAGGTCTCGCTGATGATTCGCGACGTGGAAGATTTGGGTAACTTCGAGGTCACGTTGACCTACGCGCCGGACGTTGTACACGTGGAGGGGGCAGAGCTGGGTACATTTCTGAGTGACCCAAGTCAGGTTGGCCGGCAGTACGAATTGTTGGATCCAATCATCGATAACGAAACCGGCCAGGCGCGCTTCGGTGTGTTCAGTGTTGGTACAGAGCCGGGCGTGTCAGGCTCGGGTGAGGTATTGCGGATCAGCATGGTCGCCGCCGGGCCTGGTGAAACGGCACTCCATCAGCAAGACGTGCAGGTTCTGAACACTGCGGCCGAGCCAATTCCCACCCGGACTGAAGATGGCAAAGTCCACGTGGGCGAGTGCCTGGCGTATGACTTTGATTGTGACTGCGATGTGGACATTGTGGATGTGTCTCAGGTAGCCCGACGTTGGGGCACTGACGAGGGCGATCCCGACTATGACCCGCAGTTCGATCTAGACGACGATGGCGACATTGACATTGTGGATGTGGCCATCATTGCTGCGGCTTGGGGCACGACATGTGACGATCAGCCGGCACCAGGCACAGCCGGCGATAGCATGACTCTGGCGCCGATGGCTTTGCAAGACGTAGGCCTGCTCGGGACAGCGGTGCGCGTAGACGCGCCGGCAGATCCGCAGCGCATCGGCGACTCAGTCACGGTCGCGGTGGAGGTTACCGAAGCGGTTGATCTCAAGAGCTTCGAGTTCACGCTGAGTTTCAACCCGGCTGTGGTGGAAGTTGAGGGCGTCGAGCTGGGCGACTTCATGAGCGATGCTTTCACGCTTGATCCCATCATCGACGCTGTGCAGGGCACTGTTCGTTTCGGTGCCACCGATCTGGGGCCGGGAGCCGGCAAATCAGGGGATGGCCGGCTGGCGACGGTGACCGTCCGTGCTGTGGGTGTGGGCACCTCTCCACTGACACTCACCGACGTGAAGCTGGTCGATTCCTTCAACCAGGAGCAGCCAGACGTCAGTGTGACAGGTGGTTCACTGCTGGTGGAAGGCGAAGCACAGTACGTGCCGCTGCTCCGGCGGTAGCCACCTGGCGGATCTATTCGCACGTCAGCCGGCAAAGCCGGGGCGAATAGGCGGGTGAGGGCTATGGCCAGCAGGCCGGGCCGCTGCGGCCCGGCCTGCTGCTTCCAGGGGTACGTGGGCCGAGCGCGGGCCAACAAGTGGAATCCAGCGCCGGCTGGGATGGCTGAAGCCTTGCAATTGGGCATTTGCCCGAAACGTTTCCCTACTGTATAATAAGGTCAAGATATCCGCTGCCATCGTCGCCAACGGATCGTGTCCCTCTTGCCGCTCAGGATAGATCTTGGCGACGTTTTTTATCCTCGCAGCGGGTTTGGCAACCTCGTCCCTGCCTCATTGTTGTGCCAAAGACCTAGAAAGTCGGTGTCAGAGAAGAATGATCAAGGCACCACCTAGCGAGATTGAACGTGTAATCGAAAAAGTCAAATCATATGCCCCTGACGCAGACCCGGATCTGTTGTGGAGGGCATATGAACTGGTTGAGCGTGCTCATGCCGGCCAGATGCGTGCCACCGGTGAGCCGTACATCACTCACGTTGTGTCTGTGGCAAGCATCCTGGCCGATTTGTGTCTGGAACCTGAAACCATCGTTGCGGCATTGTTGCACGATGTGGTTGAGGACACTGACACGACCCTCGACGAGCTGAAGGAACAGTTTGGTGAAGAAATCGCCACACTGGTCGAGGGAGTTACAAAGCTTACGAAGATCACACGCAAAGGGATTCAGATTTCCCGGGCCGAGAACATGCGCAAGCTGTTCCTGGCTATGGCCGAAGATATTCGTGTGGTCCTCATCAAGCTGGCTGACCGACTTCACAATATGCAGACCCTGTATGCACTGCCGCCCGAAAAACAGCACCGCATCGCGCAGGAGACGTTGGAGATTTACGCCCCGCTGGCCAACCGACTGGGCATCTGGCAGATTAAGTGGCAACTCGAAGACCTGGCGCTCCGCGCGTTGAAGCCGGAAGTTTACGACGAGATCCGCGAGCATCTGGCGCGCCGGCGTGGGGAGCGCGAGGCGTTCCTCAATAAAGTCATCGAGACCCTGCGTCGCCGGCTCACAGAAGAAGGCATTGATGTAGTTGACATAACAGGAAGACCAAAGCACATCTACAGCATCTATAACAAGATGCAGCGCAAGGGTGTGACTTTTGACGAGGTCTATGATGTGCATGCGGTCCGCGTGATTGTGAAGACGGTGCGTGACTGCTACGCAGCTCTCGGCATCGTCCATGATCTGTGGAATCCGATCTCTGGTGAGTTCGATGATTACATCGCCACTCCAAAAGAGAACCTGTATCAATCACTCCACACGGCTGTTCGCGTTCCTGGTGAGCCGAGTCCGCTCGAGGTCCAAATCCGAACTGAGGAGATGCACCAGGTCGCTGAGTATGGTATTGCGGCCCATTGGCGTTACAAGGAACGGCGTTCACGTGACGAAACGCTAGAGAGGAAAATCGCCTGGCTCCGCCAGCAGTTGGAATCTCATCAGGATCTGGATGATGCTGAGGAGTTCGTGGAATCTGTGAAGGAGGACGTCCTGCCGGAGCAAGTCTACGTCTTCACGCCACAGAACGACGTGATCGAGTTGCCGGCTGGCGCGACTCCCATCGACTTCGCTTATCGCATTCACACCGAGGTTGGACACCGGTGTCGCGGTGCCCGGGTCAATGGCCGTATGGTCTCATTGAATACACCTTTGAAGACGGCTGACCGGGTCGAGATCATCACCACCAAGCAGGGTGGGCCCAGTCGCGATTGGCTGAACCCCGCCCTGGGTTATGTGCGCACAAATCGTGCCAGGGCCAAGATTCGTCACTGGTTCCGCAAGCGCGAACGCGCCGAGAATATCACGCAAGGGCGTGAGATTCTCGAAAAAGAGCTACGTAAGCTTGGCCTGGACAAAGAGCGATACGAAGAGGTGGCTCAGCTCTTCGGTTACGAGACTCTGGACGATTTTCTGGCTGCCATTGGCTCCGGGGATATCCACGGTCAACAGATCACGACGCGCATCCTTGAAGCCGAGCGGGAGCAGGAAGAGGAGGAGCTTCAATTCCCCGAGGAACTCCCCCCTCCGACGCAACCGAGCGGGGTTACGGTGATGGGCGTCGAGGATATTCTGACGCGGGTGGCCAAGTGTTGCAATCCGCTACCCGGCGACCGGGTGTTGGGCTACATCACGCGAGGTCACGGTGTGACGCTGCACAAGGACGATTGCCCCAACGCGCGACGCCTGATGGCCGAGGATCCCGACCGGATGATCGACGTCAACTGGCGCGAAGATCCAAAGCGCGTCTATCCTGTCATGATACGTGTTCTGGCCTATGACCGACCGGGGCTGATGCGGGATGTGTCTGACGTGGTGGCAAGTTTGGATGTGAATATCAGCGCTGCCAGCGTGCAGACCAACAGGAAGAACAACGTGGCTATGATCACTGCCACGTTGGAGATCAGCAGTGTCCGGCAATTGGCGACTATTCTCAATAAACTGAGCCGGCTGCCCAACGTTGTGGAAGTCCGCCGCGAAGTTGGGTGACGGAGACGGAAATCGCCGTGGCCGGCCCCCGTGTGGCTCGGTCAGGAGGCCGGCGATTGCAAGAAGGTTCCTCAATTCTCATTCTCCGCTTTCTTTGACCAGCCACGGCATGTAGACGCGCCACTTTTGTTGCACCGGCATGCCCACAACTGAGATGTTATCGAC
>CAYYSH010000038.1:13293-14016 GCA_964474265.1 uncultured Anaerolineales bacterium | reverse complement strand
CTCGCCAGGCTCATAACCTGGAGGTCGCGGGTTCGAGTCCCGCCCCCGCTACCTGCACCGGGCCTGGCGGCAACTGGGCCTGAGGCAAAACTCTTCTCGGCAGAGGTTGCACTTTCAGTCCAGTTGCTGTATACTTAAAGACGCCGATCGCGTTTGGCGACGTAGCTCAGTTGGTAGAGCAAGGGACTCATAAGCCCTGGGTCGCTGGTTCGAGTCCAGCCGTCGCCACTGCGATGCGGGGTGGAGCAGAGGCAGCTCGCCAGGCTCATAACCTGGAGGTCGCGGGTTCGAGTCCCGCCCCCGCTACCTGATGTGTGCCTCCGTAGCTCAATTTGGCAGAGCAGCGGACTCTTAATCCGTTGGTTGGAGGTTCGAGTCCTCCCGGAGGTACTCGTTCCAGTGACCAGTGATCGGTAATCAGTGATCCGTAAACAGTCAGAGCGGGCCATCGCGGACTGATTACTGAATACTGAGCACTGAATACCGAACTCTGAGGGGTCGTCTAATGGTAGGACAGCAGGTTCTGGCCCTGCCGGTCCAGGTTCGAGTCCTGGCCCCTCAGCCTGAAGGGTTGGAGTTTCTTTCTCGACCAGGAGCGGTTACCCTAGCCAGGTAAGGGAGCGGCCTGCTAAGCCGTTGCGGGGGCAACTCCGTCGTGGGTTCGAATCCCACCCGCTCCGCTGGAGAGTTTGCGGGCGTAGTTCAGTGGTAGAACGTCTCCTT
>CAYYSH010000038.1:221-13283 GCA_964474265.1 uncultured Anaerolineales bacterium | reverse complement strand
TGCCAAGGAGAAGGTCGTCGGTTCGAATCCGATCGCCCGCTCCTGGACAACGAGATAGACGTCTCTCTTGCCCTCATCACTTGCAAGAGATGGTTCAGAAGTTGAGATGATCCGCGGTAGCTCAACGGGTAGAGCGTCCGGCTGTTAACCGGATGGTTGCAGGTTCGAGTCCTGCCCGCGGAGCCAGGGGGCGTAGTGTAGTGGTTAACACGCTGGCCTGTCAAGCCAGAGATCGCGGGTTCGAATCCCGTCGCTCCCGCCTGAGCCCGAGTGGCGGAACAGGCAGACGCGCTACGTTCAGGGCGTAGTGGGCTTTACGCCCGTGCAGGTTCAAATCCTGCCTCGGGCACTGATGAGTCGTGTCGTCATTTAGTTACGTAGTCGTTTAGTCGGGTAGTCAGACCGCCCACTGACCACTTGACTAATTGACGATACGACTGGTGGACGAAGCCGGGGCTGTAGCTCAGATGGGAGAGCGCTACAATGGCATTGTAGAGGCCAGGGGTTCGAGTCCCCTCAGCTCCATTGTTTTCATAGCCAATGCCGGCTTATTGTGCCACCCTAGCTCAGACGGTAGAGCAGCTCACTCGTAATGAGCAGGTCGTCGGTTCGAGTCCGACGGGTGGCTCAGGTTAGTCAAGTGGTCGATTAGTCGTCTAGTCGTCTCGCCCGGTGGTCAGTTTGCGATCCGGGCAGCGGATTGACAACGTGACCAATTGACTAGGCGACTAGGTGACTAACAGACGGACACAGGCGGGTAGCTCAATTGGCAGAGCAGCGGTCTCCAAAACCGCAGGTTGCGGGTTCGAGTCCTGTCCCGCCTGCCAGCGGGCGTAGCTCAGTTGGTAGAGCATCAGCTTCCCAAGCTGAGTGCCGCGGGTTCGAGTCCCGTCGCCCGCTTTTTTTCGGGGCGTGGCGCAGTCCGGTAGCGCGCATCGTTCGGGACGATGAGGTCCCCGGTTCAAATCCGGGCGCCCCGACTTTGAGAATTGTCAAGTGTGGGTGGGTTCTCAAACGCACGTGTTCTCAGCCATTGACAATTCACAATTGGTAATTATCCAGGCCCACGTAGCTCAGTCGGTAGAGCACTCGCATGGTAAGTGAGCGGTCGGCGGTTCGAGTCCGCCCGTGGGCTCTGTGGTCGAACGTCCAAACTGCTGTAATGCGTGGAAGTTTGCCCTTTGCAGCCCTGTAGCCCAATTGGCAGAGGCACACGACTCAAACTCGTGCAAGTGTCGGTTCGAATCCGACCAGGGTTATGCCGGCGTAAGAGATGGCAGCCGGCAACAATGTGGTTTGGAAAAATGACTTGGAGCCCGGGCCTGATGGTCTGGGCTCTCTTCGTTTTTCGTGCTCTCGTTATCAGGATGACGTAACAAGAGTTGATCGCAGATGAACAGTGTGTTGGTGCTGAACGCAACCTACGAGCCGCTAAACGTGGTATCAGTTCGACGGGCTGTGGTTCTTCTACTGAAGGAGAAGGCCGAACTGGTTGAGGCAGCGGAGGCTCGATTGCGAGCTGAACACATCGAGTTTCCGGTGCCGTTGGTGATCCGGCTGGTCACCTACGTCAGGGTACCGCGTCGGTTCAACCTGCCGGTATCTCGCCGCACTGTCCTGTCGCGGGATGACTACACCTGCCAGTACTGTGGTGCCCAACCTGGCAAGAGCGAGTTGACCATTGACCACGTGTTGCCGCGCTCGCGTGGAGGCGATCATTCCTGGGAGAATGTGGTCACTGCCTGCGGTCCATGCAATCGCCGGAAAGGCAATCGAACGCCGGCAGAGGCCGGCATGCGGCTGCTCCGTAAGCCTTACCGGCCGCGCTATATCGCCGTCGCGCTCCTCGGGCGCGCCGATAGGCGTGAGGTCTGGGAGAAATATCTCTTGTACAACAATTAGAGCAACCGTCAACCGCAAGGGGACGGTGGGCTGCCCATCGTCCCCTTTTTGAATTTGCGCGGTACCTGCCTCTGCGAGTCTTTCTCTGCGCGCCAATCTCTCGTCACTTCGTCACAAGGTGAACCAAGATGTTCAAACCAGATCCGAACCCCGAGCACCCCGACGCCATTCTGTTCGCTGTCTCCGATGCAACAGGCGAAACCGCCAGGCATGCGCTCCAGGCGGCATTGACCCAGTTTTCCGATGTCAATGTGGAACTCAAGACGATCAGCGAAATCCGGACACCGGCCCAGATTGAAACGGTGGTAGCAGAAGCCGCGCAGGTGGGAGCCGTTATCGCCCACACGCTCGTTGTGGGCCAGATGCGCCGGCTCATGGATCAGCACACCCGGGAACACGGGGTCCCCGCCATAGACCTGATGGGGCCGGTGCTTGCGTGCCTGGAAGAAGTTTTCGGTCGGGCACCAGCAGGCCGGCCTGGCCTCCTGGATAGCGAGTCCATTAAGCGGGCAGAAGCGATGAGCTTCACGGTGAAGCATGACGATGGACAACGCCCGCAGGATCTCCCACAGGCCGAAATCGTGCTGGTGGGGGCGTCACGTACATCCAAGACCCCGATCAGCGTCTATCTCTCGTACCACGGCTGGCGCGCAGCCAACATACCCATCACGCTGGGGGCTGATCCGCCCAAGGAGCTTTTCGAGGTGAATCCGCGTCGAGTTATCGGGCTGACGATTGAGCCTGTCCGGCTCCAGATGCTCCGCCGGGTACGTGTACGCCACCTTGGTGTGAACCTGCCAGACTATACAGACCTGTCCATGATTCGCCTGGAACTCATGCACGTCCTGGAACTATGTCACGAAAATGGGTGGCGGGTGGTGAATGTCACTGATCGCTCTGTTGAAGAAGCGGCTGTTGAGATCATCAATCTGGTTGAGCAACGGTCCCGCTTTGCCTCTTACCGATGAGGCGGCTCAGTCGAGGTCAATGCCGGGACCTGGAAACTCGTAGTCTCGGCGGAGAGCCGGCAAATCCTCGGCGGTCGGTTCAACCAGCAAGGGAAAGTCCCAGGCTTCGGCAACCTGACGGGCGTATTTGGCAATCTTGCCACCCTGACTGACGAAGCCGTGGGCGAGGGCCGGCTTCATGAACCGAATGGCGTTCAGCGGTTCCAGAAACGTCAAGGCCAGTTCAACCCCGGTGGCTCGGTCCACTGCCGTGAGAGCCGTCCAAACCTTCGGCGTTTCTGGCAGCCACACGTCATCCGGATTCACCAGCCGCTCATGAACCACCAGGTACAGGGTATCGCCCAGTTCATCTGGGAGGCCCTCAGCAGGGGTAACGACACGCATGGATGGCAGCTCCCCTCAGCCAAACCGACCGGTGATGTAGTCCTCAGTCCGGCGGTCACGCGGGTTGGTAAACACCTCCTCGCCAGGTCCATACTCCACGAGTTCGCCTGACAGGAAAAAGGCGGCCTTGTCCCCAATCCGAGTTGCCTGCTGGATGCTGTGTGGCACGATGACGATCGTGTAATCCTTTTTCAGTTCCTGGAGCGATTCCTCGACTTTGAGGGTTGAAATGGGATCGAGCCCAGAGGCCGGCTCATCCAACAGAATCACCTCTGGCTCCAGGGCAAGCGTCCGCGCCAGGCATAACCGCTGCTGCTGTCCGCCGCTCAACGCAAAGGCCGAATCATCCAGTCGATCCTTGACTTCATCCCATAACGCGGCCTGACGGAGCGTTCGCTCTACGATGGCTTCCAGCTCTATCGTGTCATTCAGGCCCCCCAGTCGCGGGCCGTAGGTGATGTTGTCTCGTATGGATCCTGGCAGTGGCGTTGGCAATGCGAAAACCATCCCGACTCTCCGCCGCAACTGTGCTACGTCGACGCCTGGGGCGTAAACGTCCTGGTCGTCCAGCAACACCTTCCCGTCGATACGGACGCCGTCAATCAGGTCGTTGAGGCGATTCAGCGTCCGAAGAAAGGTGGACCTGCCGCTGTGTGCCGGCCCGAAAATCGCGAGAATCTCGCCGGCATAGATGTCCAAGGTGATGTCGTTTAGAGCCCGGTGGCTGCCGTAGTACACGCTGAGATCGATGACTTTAATTTTTGGCCTGCTCATCCTCGCCTCTGCATTGGCGTAGCCGGCACAATCACGACTACCTCCGCCTCGTGCATGGTCACATCATCGGCCTACAATATAATTTTCAAGCTGCTGAATCAGGAATTCCTGCTCTGAGATAATTGTCTTGACCACATCCCCGATGGAAATCACACCAACCACCTGGCGTCCTTCAAGTACAGGCAGATGCCGTATGCGCTTGTCTGTCATCAAAGCCATACACTCCCCGATGGTGCTCTCCGGGCGCACTGAAATTACTTTGGATGTCATGATTTCCCTGACCGGGGTCTGCATGGACGATTTGCCTTTGAGGATCACCTTTCGAGCATAGTCGCGCTCCGAGATAATGCCGACCAGCTTTTCGCCCTCCATGACCAACAACGCTCCAACGTCTTTCTCCGCCATCAGTTTGAGGGCATCATACACCGATGCGTCCGGTGCGATGGACCAGACGTCATAGCCTTTGGCTTCCAAGAGTTGCCTGACGCTTTTCACAACTACACCTCCTGCGTGAACAAAACTTTACCTGAATTGATCTACCAGGGCCGGCGCGCCCGAACTCGCTGGCGGATGAGCGTCGCAATCAATATCAGCGAGAGCACAAACACCAGGAGCACGAGGGCCGTTCCGTATTGGATGCCGACCGGCATGCCCGGAACCTGTGTGGAAATGACAAACAAATGGTACGGCAAGGCCATCGTCGGGTCAAATACCGAACGGGGCAGGCGCGGCAAATAGAAGGCCGCTACCGTGAACAGGATTGGAGCGGTTTCGCCGGCCGCACGTCCCAGCCCCAGAATGACCCCGGTGATAATTCCCGGCAGCGCGTGTGGCAGAACCTGATGGCGCACGGTCTGCCATTTTGTCGCGCCCAGGGAGATACTCACCGTTCGAAATGCCTGAGGCACAGAGGTGATGGCCTCCTCAGCCGTGCTGATGATGATCGGCAGTGTCAGAATCGCCAGGGTCAGCGAGCCAGACAAAATGGATGTCCCAAAGTGCAGGAACAAGACGAACAGGCCAAGCCCGAATAGGCCATACACCACCGAGGGAATGCCGGCCAGATTAATGATGGCCAGTCGAATGAGACGGGTAAGCCAGTTCTCGCGGGCGTATTCCGCCAGATAAATCGCCGCGCCTACCCCGAGCGGGATGCAAACGATGGCCGTGCCCAGGGTCAAGAAAATCGTGCCGATAATGGCCGGGAAGATGCCGCCGGCCTTCATCCCGTTCACCGGCATCGCTGTGAGAAACGTCCAATTGATCACACCGATGCCCTGCACCACGATGTAACCGACCACAAACAGGATCGGAATCACCACAACGACGGTGGCCAGGCCCAAGATCGTAAAAACAACGCGCTGTGTCGTTTCTGCGGACATCTTTCCTCACATCATAATGGTGGACTACAAGACACGCTTCTGAACCCGCGCACCTTGCCGGAACACAACCCATGAAGCGATAGCATTGATGATAAAGGTCATGATGAATAGGATCATGCCAACTGCAAACAGAACGTGAAAGTGGGTGCTCCCCTGCGCCACCTCACCCATCTCGGCGGCGATGGTGGCTGTCATCGTTCGGATCGGGCGCAGAAACGCGTCGAGTTCCTTCGGGATTCGGGCCGCATTGCCGGTCACCATCATCACAGCCATGGTCTCGCCGATGGCGCGCCCAATGCCCAACATTACTGCGGTGACAATGCCGGAACGGGCCGCCGGCACGACCACCCGCCGGATTGTCTGCCACTCGGTGGCACCCAGTGCCCGGGCAGCATCGCGGTACTCCTTCGGCACGGCGTCCAAAGCGTCCTCAGCGATACTGATGATGGTGGGCAGGCTCATGTACCCCAGGATGAGAGAGCCGGTGAACGCGGTGAGGCCGGTAGGCGCGCCCGTATAGCGGCGGACCAGCGGCGAGATCACCAAAATGCCCAGGAATCCCAGTACCACCGAGGGGATGCCGGCCAGCACCTCAATGACTGGCTTCAGCACATCCCGCACCTGCCTGGGAGCCACCTCCCCGATGTAGATGGCACTGGCAATGCCCAGCGGCACTGCAATGATAATCGCTCCGGCAGTGACAAGTAACGAGCCTAAGATCAAGGGGATCGTGCCGTACAGGCCGAAGGTTGGATACCATCGCCGGCCAAACAGGTTGCTGAGATCCACGTCCAGGAACGCCGGCACTCCCTGGCGCACCAGGAATAGAAAGATCAGTACAACGAAGACGATGGCCGAAACGCCGGCAGTGCGTATGAGGGTTTCAATCAGCGTCTCTCGCAGCGGCGGCGCGACTCTGGCACGCTCCTGAGGGGCTACCTGAACTGTCATCAACTCTCCTCTTCGCAGTCAAGATACATGGCGTATGACACGGCGCTAAGCAGAGACCCGACCGGGGTCCACAGTACCATGGCGATGAAAAAGCCGGCTACGCCCAGCAGGGCAGCGGCTGAGCGTGCTACATATGAGCCGGCGGCCGTCGCCAGAAACCCGAATACCACCAGACCGGCCACCAGCCGGCGGTTGCGCCACGCAAAATCGACGCTGGCGACCATGGCGTCCAACGTGTATGTGGCGTGACAAAGAATGGCATATGGTGTGAACATCAGGGCAGCGCCGGCTGCAAGCTCAGTCATGGAAAACAGAAAAGAAGCCAGTCGTGTTGTGGCAACGGGCGCTTTCAGAAGTCCCACTGCAGCCCACAGCAGCGTGTAGCCAGCCATGGGGCCGAAGAATCGCCGGCCCAACCGGTGAAAGGTGGATGCGCTCAGGTCGGCGCCACGAATCAGATGAGAACGATCCAGCCAGCCCACGAAGCCGGCCATCCCGTACGCCCGTATCACGGCAATGACCAGCGTCGCCAGCACAAACATGCCTACCAGCCGTGGGGGGTCTCCGACAGCCACGTGCCGGCCCATGTCCATGATCATTTCCGCGGAAGGCAGCGCTTGAATCAGTTCGAGGCGGATACCACCAGGTCCAGCCGGCAGCTTCAACTCCCCAAGCAGCACCCATGATAAAGTATTCCACACCAAGAGCGCGATCAGATCGAACACCAGTGGCACAACAAGCAAGACCGGGCGGGTTGCTATCAGTGCGGCACTGGCACCCAGCCAGTTGGAAAAGTCATCGGTCCGCTGGTCATTCATTGCAAGGGAACGAAACCCACCTCTCGGACCAACGTCTGTCCTTCGTCGCTCAAGATCCAGTCCAGGTATGCTTTGATAACCCCCGTCGGCTCACCATTGGTGTACATGTACAATGGACGTGCAATCGGATATAACCCTTGATTCACAGTTTCGATGCTCGGTTTGACAAAGGGCTTGCCGGGAGCTTCCGCTACGGCGATTGTCTTTTGCTTTGGCGTGACATAGCCCAGTCCGTCATAGCCAATGGTGTTCGGGTTTTGCTCTATCTCGCGGCTGATGACCTCAGATGAGAGGAGCAGCAGAGTGTCGGGTGAGAACAGCGCCTCCGGGTCGCCGGCCCCCACCTGGACCACGTTTTCCAGGAAGAAAACGTAAGTTCCCGAATTGCTCTCTCGGCTCAACAGCACAATGGGCCGATCCTCTCCCCCCACCTCCTTCCAGTTGGTGATCTTGCCAGTGAAGATGTCCGCTATCTGCTGGAATGTGAGTTGATTGACGGGATTTTGCGGATTGACAACCACTGCAAGGGCGTCTCGAGCGACCACGTGCTGAACCGGGTTGATTCCTCGCTCCTTCGCCCGCTCGATCTCTTTCGGCTTCATCTCGCGCGAGGCATTGGCAATATCCACCGTACCGTTGATGAGAGCAGCGATGCCGGTACCCGATCCGCCGCCATTCACCGAGATGCGCACCTCGGGGTGCTTCTTCATGTAGGTTTCAGCCCAGAGCTGCGCAACCTGCAACAGCGTATCTGACCCCTTGTTTTCGATGGTCTGGGCAGCCTGGTTGGTCGTGGAGCCCTCCGCCGGCCCGCCGCACCCGATCAGCGCCAGGGGGAGAAGAAGCAAAACGACAAACCGTGAGAACTGCGTGTGCATCGACATCGATGGTCATTATAATATCTTGCCGGCCATTCGGTCAACCCTGCAGCTTACCCACGCCGGCAAAAGCGTCCCCCGGCTCGTTCCTTGCTAGCGTGACATCGGTGTGCTATACTCGTACTCACAGAAACGCGTTGGAGGAGAAGCTAATCGATGGAGCCCCGGGTCAGCACGCGTGTTGAGATAGGTCAGCCGGCATCTGGTGGAACAACGCTGGCGGATGAACTGAAGATGGAGGTCATCGATTTCGACTTCTACTACGGTGACTTCCAGGCACTGAAACACATCTCCTTGCCCATCCACGCCCGTCAGATCACCGCGCTGATTGGCCCTTCCGGGTGCGGAAAGTCCACCTTCCTGCGCAGCCTCAACCGCATGAATGACACCATCGCCGGCGCACGCGCCGAAGGACAGATCCTCCTGGACGGCAAGAATATCTACGACCCGGATATCAACGTGGTCGAACTGCGGAAGCGGGTCGGCATGGTGTTTCAACGGCCTAACCCCTTTCCGCAATCGATCTACGACAACGTGGCATTCGGACCACGGGTGCTTGGCCTGGACAAGACACAGAACCTGGACGAGCTGGTCGAGCGCTCCCTGCGCGATGCGGCCTTGTGGGACGAGGTGAAAGACAACCTGAACCGCAACGCACTGACACTGGATGGCGGACAGCAACAGCGGCTGTGCATTGCTCGCTGCATCGCGACATTGCCGGAAGTGATTCTGATGGATGAACCGTGCTCCGCACTGGATCCGGTTGCCACGTTACAGATCGAAGACTTGATGAGATCGCTGGCTGAGGAATACACCATCGTCATCGTGACCCATAACATGCAGCAGGCAGCCCGGGTGAGCGACTGGACCGGCTTCTTCTGGTTGGGAGAACTCGTCGAGTTCGGTCCAACGGAGCAGGTCTTTACGCGACCCCAGAAAAAACGAACGGAGGACTACATCACCGGGCGTTTTGGATAGAGTGAGATGACGAAAATCCTGGTGGTTGATGACGAGGCGACGATTCGCGAAACGCTACAGTACAACCTGGAGAAGGAAGGCTACCAGGTCATAACGGCCGCCGATGGGCTTCAGGCGTTGCAGGTGGCCCGGGAACAGGAACCGGATCTGGTAATCCTGGATCTCATGTTGCCCGAACTCGATGGGCTGTCAGTGTGCCGCGCCATCCGGCGTGAGCAGGATACGCCCATCATCATGCTTACCGCGCGCACCGGCGAAATGGACAAGATCGTTGGGCTGGAAAGCGGTGCTGATGATTACGTGGTCAAACCCTTCAGCCTGGGGGAACTCTTGGCCCGGGTACGGGCAGTGCTGCGCAGGTCGCCGGCCACCCGCCGGCAAGACGTGCTCCAATCGGGCGACCTCCGTCTGGACCTCATCGCTCGCCGGGCCACCCTGGATGACCAGGAGCTATCGCTCACTCCAAAGGAATTCGATCTTCTGGCGACGCTCATGCGCAATGCCGGCGCTGTCCTATCCCGGGACCTGCTGCTGACCCAGGTCTGGGGCTACGACTACCTGGGCGACAGCCGAACGGTCGACGTCCACATTCACTGGCTACGCGAGAAGATCGAACGCGACCCTTCACACCCCGAGCGAATTATGACGGTGCGCGGGGTAGGGTACAGGTTCGAGGGCTGAGAACCGGACGGGAGCTGAATGACCATGTCAGCGTTGATCACCTGGTTGCTCTTCGCAGCAGTTGTGCTTGCCCTGCTGTGGTGGGTGCGTGCACTCCGCCGGCAGCGCCGGCTGGACGAGTACCGGATTGCCCGGCTGCAGCGGGATGTTGCGAATCAGCGCGAGAAGAGCCGCCAGGCTCAGGCAGCTCTGGATAGCGTGGCCGCTGCCTCTCCAGAAGCGCTGCTGCTCGTGGATCGCCAGCGGCGGGTCACGACGATGAACGCCGTTGCCCGGTCGGTGTTTGGCGGTGAGGTCGGCCGCACGGTCATCGAGACCACCCGTAGCCACGAAATCCACCAACTGGTGATCGATACCCTCGGTGGCGGCACGGCTCTGGCCCGCCAGATTGCTGTGAATGACCGCGTTTTCCGGGTGCAGGCTGTCCCCATCGACGAGATGGGCGCTGTGGTCTCTTTGCAAGATGTGACGGAGTTGGGCCGGCTGACCCGGGCTCGACGGGATCTGGTGGCCAACATCTCCCACGAACTTCGAACGCCTCTCACCTCCATCAAGCTCCTGGTCGAAACCCTGCTAAGCAGCGGGCTGGAGGACCGGGAGATGGGCCGGCAGCTCCTTTCCAGGATCGAGACCCAGGTGGACACGCTGGAACAACTGACCCAGGAGCTTTTCGACCTGTCCGAGATCGAATCAGGGCGCGTTCCCATTCGCATGGCTGAAACCCTGATCGCCGGGCTCGTGGACGAGGTCATCCAGCGCCTGGGGCCACAGGCTGAGCGCCAGGAGATGCGCCTGGAAAACCAGGTGCCGGCTGATGTGTGCGCTCTGGCCGATGCCGAGAAGGTGCAGCGCGTGCTGACGAACCTGATCCACAACGCCATCAAGTTCACGCCGGCCGGCGGTCAGGTCTGGGTGAGAAGCCAGATGGTGCAAGTGAGTTTTGAGGGCGCGAAGGTGTTACCGTCAGAGGCGTACCCCCTCAAGGTGCCGGCGGATCATCCCTACGGTGACTGGGTTGCTGTCAGCGTGCTGGACACGGGGCCGGGCATCCCGCTCTATCACCTCCCGCGCATCTTCGAGCGCTTGTACAAGGTCGATGCATCGCGCAAGGCCGGCGAGGGCACGGGCCTCGGCCTGGCCATTGCCAAACACCTTGTCGAGGGACACGGTGGTCGGATCTGGGCCGCCAACCGGGACGAAGGCGGCGCCATCTTCACCTTCACGCTGCCGGCGTGCTCTGCGGCTGACGCCGACAGAGAAGACCCTAAGGGTTTCACAAACCCTTAGGGTCTTGTCAGAGGGTCTTGTCAGATCAACCTCAAATTCGCGAGCCGGCCCGGCCGTACTCCAGCCGCTTCCAGGCCGCTACCACGGCCACGGTGATGATGATGGCTACAATCACCTCGGGGATGCCGTGGGTGATACCCACTCCCAGGGCAACGTTGGCCTCCATGTAGCCCCGTACCACCGCCATGGTCAGCACGCCGATGGTGTTCGTCAGCGTGCCGACCGCCGCTGCCACCCCGACCGCCACGATCTCATTCACGCGCCGCAGGGCCGCATAGGCGTAGTACGCCGTAACGCCGATAAACATTCGAGGCACAATCGACACCAGCGGGTCCTTGAACAGCGGAAGCTGCGCCCGCAGGAAGCTGTAAATGCCGAAGATGGTGCCAATCAGCCAGCCGACGGGCGAACCCTCCAGCACGCCACCGATGATGGCCGGAATGTGCATCGTCGTGGCCGAGCCGGCGGCTGTGGGCACCGGGATGAAGCCGATGGGTGTCGAACCCAGCAGAATGGCGATGGCCGCCAGGATGCCGGCCACCACAATCTTGCGTGTCGTCAACAGCGGGGTCGTGCCGGCAGTTTCGAGTGTACGATCCATTAGAATGGCTCCTTTCTGGGTGAGGCAGCTTATTCAGCCGCCATGCTCCTGTTGAAATACCAGATGTGACTTACAAGATCCAACTTCCGAGAACAGCGTCAACAGCTTCAAAACGGTAGGTCAGCATCAACACAACCAGCGCGCCGGCGACAGCTACCGCGATGTAATCCCTCGGTGAACTCTTCAGCTCAATCAAGTGCGTGCGGCCTTTCCCGCCGCCGTAACAGCGCGCCTCCATGGCCATGGTCAGCACCTCGGCGCGGCGCAGGCTGCTCAGGAACAGCGGGACAAGCAGCGGCAACATCTGCCGGGTGCGGCGCACGAAGTGCCAGCGGCCGGCTCCCCCGAAGTCGGCGCCACGCGAGACCTGGGCCTTCACCAGGCGCTCGGCCTCCTGCGCCAGCGTCGGCACGAAGCGCAGCGCGATGGTCAGGACCAGCGCCAGCTCGTGGGCCGGCACGCCGAATCGGGCGAAGGGGCTCAGAAGCCGCTCGGTGCCATGGCTCAACTCCGTGGTCGTCGTCGTGAAAGTCAGCAGGCTGACCAGCAGGTAGAGGGCGAAGAAGCGCATGGTGGACACCAGCACCAGCTTGACGCTGCACGTGGTGATGACGATGAACCACCACTCGACGAGCGTCCGGCAATCGCTCCCGCCGATGAAGCCGCCGCCGCTGGTGAAGAGAAGCTGAAACAGGGCGAAGGCGGCAATCCACAGCAGAAACGGTCGCAAGCCACGGAGCGCGTAGGCGAAGGAGATGCGCGCCAGGGCAAACAGGCCGGCGATGACCACCAGCAGCACCACGTTGCCGCTGAACGTCGGGGTGAAACTGACGACACCGACCAGCAAAATGAAGGCCAGCAGCTTCGCGCGTGGGTCCAGCCGATGCAGCAGCGACCCCGTCGGCAGATGCTGCCCGATGGTGACATTCGCCAGAAACTCGTACTCACTCATCGCTCGTCATCTCTCCTGGCTGGGCGACGCTAAGCGCCGGCCCCTACTCCACACACGCTCGATCTCCGCGGCCGCCTCGTCAACCGTCAGGACATCAGCGCGCACGTCCAATCCCCTGGCGCGTAGCTGCTGCATCACTTCAGCCATGGGCGGCACGCCGAGGCCGTGGCCGGCCAGTACCTCAGGCCCGGAGAAAATTTCGCCAGGCGTCCCGCCGGCTACCGTCCGCCCCTCCACCAGCACATCCACTCGATCGGCCACCTGGGCGATGTCATCCATGTTGTGAGTCGCAATGACCATGGGCACGTCGGCCTCGCGGTGAAAGCGAACCAGCCAGTCCAGGAACTCGCGGTGGCTGGCCGGGTCCAGGCCGGCGGTCGGCTCGTCCAGCACCAACACGCGCGGACGCAGGGCCAGCACGCCGGCCAGCGCCACCTTGCGCCGCTCGCCGCCGCTGAGGGTGAAAGTGAGCCGGTCCTTAAACGCCTCGAAGTCCAGGCCGACAG
>CAYYSH010000038.1:0-211 GCA_964474265.1 uncultured Anaerolineales bacterium | reverse complement strand
CCAGGCGTCCCGCCGGCCACTGTCCGCCCCTCCACCAGCACATCCACTCGATTGGCCACCTGGGCGATGTCATCCATGTTGTGCGTCGCGATGACCATGGGCACGCCGGCCTCGCGGTGAAAGCGAACCAGCCAGTCCAGGAACTCGCGGTGGCTAGCCGGGTCCAGGCCGGCGGTCGGCTCGTCCAGCACCAACACGCGCGGACGCAGGG
>CAYYSH010000037.1:2208-14071 GCA_964474265.1 uncultured Anaerolineales bacterium | reverse complement strand
GTGGGTGCAGTCGGTGTGGGGGTGGGCGTTGGGGGTGGTCGGGGCACCGTGGGTTGCCCAGCGGGTGTGCCCGATGCCCAGGTGGCCGGCTGGTGTGTTGCCATTCAGCCCATCGACCAGCCGGGTGAGTTTGCCTTCTGTCTTGTGAATGGCGATCCCCTGCTCAGGGGTCAGTACGGCAATGCCGGCAGAATCGTAGCCCCGGTATTCAAGCCGCTTCAAGCCGTCCAGCAGAATCGGCGCGGCAGATCGCCGGCCGATGTAACCAACGATTCCACACATGGATTCCCCTCCTGTCAAAATGCATGATGCATGGTGCGCAATACGTGACGGCGTACGACGGCACACGCATCAGTGTCGCGCGAGCATTGTTCAAGGCAATGCCCGCTTCTATTTTTCGTGTTGAGAACTGAGAATTGGGTGTGCTTACTTGCCACTGCGCTCCCGATTGTCCCGCCGGTCACCCAGCGGTTTTGCAGGGCGCTTAAACTGGAGGGGAAGGTAGGGCCGTGGCCGGCCCTGGAGGCATCCGCCGATCTGATCGATTTTCCCGGTCGCAGGGTGACCGGTTAGCCTCACCTCGCGGTGAGGAACCTCCACCTCGTCAACTGGCAGTGTACACGACACCGCCAGCCCAGGCGCTGTCTTCCCCCAAGTCAGTCGGTTGGTATCACCCCCTCTCGATCATCATACCTCAAGCTCAAGGTATCGCGACTTGAAGTCACCTCCAAATACCAATCAGATTAACGTAGACGCTCAAATTATACCATATACCCATGAGAAAGCAATACTCTCACATGAAAAGTTCATCAAAGAGTGCTATTCTCCTGATTTCGCCAGTTGCAGGTAGCGTCGCGGTGCACGATCCAGGTCTTGATACACGCCGCGATGCTCTGGCGGTAGCAGTTCCGCCAGGCGGTACATGACTTCGTCGGCAATCTCGTCTAGTTGCTCACGCGGCAATTTGCGACTGTCAACATCAATGCGAAATGGCTGCCCGATTGCCATGTGGGCTTCAGTGCGCCGCAACCGCTTCAGGTTCTGCCAGAACCGTTTCACACCCCAGATAGCCACTGGCAGAACCACGGCATCTGTGCGGACCGCCAGTAACGCCACCCCGCCGCGCGCGCGTTGCAGCCGGCCATCCCGACTACGCGTGCCCTCTGGCGCTACCAGCAACGCGCCACCCCCGCGCAATACCTCAAGAGATCGCCGGATGGCCGTACGATCAATCTCCCCCCGCCGGATCGGTATGACTCCGTAGGCCGGGAACACCCAGCCAAACAGGGGATGCTCGAAGAGTTCGATCTTGCCCAACGGAATGATGGTGCGTGGCAGGAAAGCGCCGGCAAGCAGCGGGTCCAGGAAACTGGCATGGTTGATGGCAACGATGAGCGGCCCGGATGGCGGTACGTTGTCGATACCGCGAATTTCTAGATTGAGCAGAACCCGGAGTATCACCCGCAGTAAAAAGTTTGCGAGCCGATGAAACCACATCATACGCATTCCCGGTATACGCCTCGATATTCCGGCGGTAGCATGCGTGCAATTCGGATCATGATCTCGTCTGCTGCCTGGCGACGCAATTCCCGCCGTGGCCGGGTGTTACGATCGTCGTGAGATAACGTGAACGGCTCCCCGAAGGTGACGGTCAGATGTGGCCGGCGCAGCCGCTTCAGCTCCTCCACGATTCGCTCGGTGCCGGTGATGGCGACCGGCAACACCGGTGCACGAGAACGCAGAGCCAGATACGCCGCGCCCGTACGAGCCCGCTCAAGAGCACCTGTGACGCTCATGCGAGCTTCCGGCGCGAGCATGATCACACCGTCATTGCGCAAAACATCCAGCGCCCGCTCAATCACCTGGCGGTCGAACTGGTCGCGATGAACAGGAATTACACCATAGGCTCGTAGTGCCTGACTGGTGCCAGGCACCGATAGCAAATCGGATAGAGCAATTGGCTCCACCGGATAGGGCATCGCAGCAATCATCACCAGGGCATCAGCATGAGCCAGATGGTTAATGGCGACGATAAGCGGCCCGCCTGGCGGAATGTTCTCCCGTCCCCGGATTTCGAATCTGGTCAGAGCGCACAGCAAGACGTACAGCAGTCCACGAGCAAAGTGGCGAAAGATCAATCGCAGTCCCGGCATACGACGTCCATGACCGTGCTGATGGCTTCCTTCACACTCAGGCCATCCGTGTTGACGATGATCGCATCGGCCGCCGGCCTCAGCGGAGCAGTAGCCCGTGAACTGTCCAACTGATCGCGCCGGCGCATGTCTCGCAGAATCGCCTCATAATCGGCCTTTTCGCCCCGCTCGACACGTTCCAGGTACCGCCGGCGGGCCCGCTCCTCAACTGAGGCGTCCAGATAGATCTTGAGGTCCGCATCCGGCAGAACCACTGTCCCGATGTCGCGTCCCACGACGACAGCCCGACCGTGGCCGGCAATTTTGCGCTGCTGCACCACCATCGCGTGGCGTACGCCGGGATACGCCGATACCGTCGAGACGTTGGCGTCCACTTCGGGCCGGCGCAGCGCCCACGTGACATCCTGGCCATCGACGAAGACTGTATACTGCCGGCCATCATCGTTCGTTGGTGCTGTGATGTCGATGTCGATAGCCTCGGCCAGGGCGGTGACAGCCGGCTCGTCCTGAATGTCCACATGGCGCTGAAGCGCAACCCAGGTGACGGCGCGGTACATGGCGCCCGTGTCCAGGTAGCGGTAGTTCAGCCGCTCCGCGATGGCTTTACCGATCGTGCTTTTGCCGGCCGCTGCCGGCCCGTCGATGGCGATCGTTTGCGGCTTGTGTCCTTCCAACTCGGATACCTTCTGAGTGTTGGTTTCCCTGACGACCTGCCGGAGCTGCCTCACCTCGCCCGGGCTTAGATGCCGCCACAAGCCCGGCTCCAGACCTCCCAGCCGGATCGGCCCGATACGCACACGAATCAGCCGCCTGACCGGACCCCCGATGGCCTCAGCCATGCGGCGAATCTGGCGCTTACGGCCCTCGCGTAGAACGATGCGGAGCCACGTGTCTCCCGACTCGCGCCGCAACACATCAACCCGAGCCGGCGCTGTCACGCCGTCCTCCAGAGGCACGCCAGAGCGCAGGCGTTCGAGCGCCTCTCCAGATGGCCGGCCCGAAACAAGCACATGGTATTCTTTCTCGTGCTCAAAGCTCGGGTGTGTGAGTTGATGAGCGAGGACCCCGTCATTGGTAAGCAGGATCAGGCCCTCGCTGTCTGCGTCCAGCCGGCCGACCGGGTAGACGCGCGTATCGACATCCACCAGGTCGAGCACGGTGGGCCGGCCCCAAGGATCCCTCGCAGTTGTGATCACCCCCGGCGGCTTGTGTAGCGCGATGTAAATGTTTCGTTCAACGACTTTGATCTGCCGGCCATCAACGGTGATCACATCACGCTCAGGATCGACTTTCGTCCCCAGTTCGGTGACCGTGAGCCCGTTCACGGCGACGCGCCCCTGCCGGATCATTTCCTCACATTTGCGCCGTGAAGCGACGCCGGCCTGGGCCATGACTTTTTGTAAACGCTCTTTCATGTGGGGCTGCTCCAGATGCTTCGAGTGGGATTATAGCGCAGCTTGGTGAGAGAGGCAACACAAAAATCAAACATGTTCCACATCAACCTGATGCTGTTCAACACGACAAACAAGATCGTGAGGGAGAATCCTTTCCAAAATTTCTGCGTTTTACGTAATGACGGCCGGTTGGTGATAACCGGGGTCAGGGGGGGACACCCTCGGCTCTCGGCCAACCGGCCGTCTCTACAAGTATACACCAGGTTGGGTCAACCTGAAAACAGCCTCCTCAGACCAGCCCACATGCCGCCAATGGCAGCCGTCCACGGACGAACAGCCAGCCCGGCCAAACGTCGATGGGCGGGGCACCTACGCCAAGAATCTCCGTTTACCGCACGCCTTTACTTCTATGCTTGTGTGTCAGTCTCTTTGCCATTGAGCGGGGGCAAATCATCCAGGCTCTCCAGCCCGAAATGTTGGAGGAATGCAAAGGTGGTGCCGTAGAGGATTGGCCGGCCAACCGTATCCAGCCGGCCTACTTCTTCGATGAGGCCACGAGCAAGCAGCGTGCGCAGAACGCCATCGCTGTTAACGCCGCGGATCGCGTCAATCTGGGGGCGGGTGATAGGCTGGCGATAAGCGATGATGGCCAGCGTCTCCATCGCAGCTTCTGAGAGCTTGCCGGAGAGCTCCAGGCCCAGAAACCGCTCGATGACCGGCGCCGTTTCGGGTGCTGTAACCATCTGGACCCGGCCATTGATCCGCTGGATGCGTAGCCCGCGCCCGGAATATGCTTCACACAGACGATCAATCGCCTCGTTGACCTGTCGGGTTGGGACTTCCAATGTCCGGGCCAGGTCACTCACTGCTACCGGCTCATCAGCGACAAAGAGCAGGCTTTCGATGAAGCTGGTGAGCGATCCGTTCAGGTGAAGCGTTTGATCACTCATAATGATCGTGATATAATCGCCGGCAGGAATGCGCGTTCGACCAATCTGGATCGTATTGCTTTTGCTTCTCCTGCCACCGGCCCTTTTGCTTGCCGGCTGGTGGAGGCTTCCTCAAGCCCAAATTGGCAATCCATGTGATTCCCGCTCGCGTATCGTGCCAGATGAATCCAATGCTGTAGCATTCTCAAGAGCATTCCGCTCGGCAATTCTCGATAATCCCGGCGGCCCCTTCAAGCTTCGCACGACAGATATCGAGCTGACTTCATTCGTGGCTCTGAACACCCAGGGACGTCAACTCGCAGACCCTCAAATCCACTTTCTGAATGATACCGTTTGTCTCAGTGGAGACCTGGTTGGTCTGGGGCTGCTGAGACCGCGTTTCGAGATCGAAGCCCATCCCTACGTTGCCGCCGGCAACATCCAACTCGAAATCCGATACATAGTGGTGAACGGCCGGGTGTTGCCGGGTTGGTTGCGTAACCTCGCCCAACGCATTACCAATGAATCCATCCAGGACGCCGCTCTACCATTGCGCGTGGACGTCGTTCAAGTACGCGATGGCGAAATCCTGGTTGAGGGCGAACGCCTGTCGAGCATCGGAGAGTAGCACCGGAAGCCAGCCACAACACCACCTACCAATCTCTCCTGATCTTCAACCCATCCGCTCCATCCGCTCTGGCCGGCCTCCGACCGCGCCAGCTCCAGGCATGTTGACTAATCCCCAGCCTCTGCTGTCTCCCTTGGGCGTTTTGGGAACGGCGCGTGCTTGATGTTGACGCGAATGCGTGTCAACTCCAGCCCCATGCGATCTTCCACGACCTGGCGTGCAACCGCCATCACCTGTTCGGTCTTGGCCGGCACATCGATGTCCGGGCGCGTCTCCACATCCAGCAACACGTCCACGCCTTTCCCACGGCCCGTGACCCTGGGAATCACCCGGATCACATCAGGCAATTGGTCGATGTTGTATGCCAGCCGGCCCTCGATAGAGTCCGTGGAAAGCTCTGCCTCGCCGCCCGTGACCTGCTTGATGCGCACTGTGCGGGCTGCTGCAGGCCGGCGAAGCTCAAACCACAGCAAGACGATGTCCACGATCAACATCAGCAAGCTGGCCAGGACAATCAGCAGCCTAGTCGTCGTCGAGATGTCGCGCAATGCCCGAACCATGGCCGACAGCACGTCTGCGCTTTGTACAGGGAAAACGACGGTGCCGATCAAGAGCAACAGGAGTGGCACGCTGAACAGCAAGAGCAAGATTACGACAATGCGATTGAAGACGTTCATGAAGCCTCTCCTTCCATTGCACGTTGACACGTGACATGCTGACCATCAGGCATTGCGGTCAGACATCACCGATCCAGGCCAGATAAAGCATCTCACGCTCAGCCGATCGATTTTACTTCAGCGAGCGCAATGGGCCTCCCGAGTCAACATCCGGCCATTAACTGCTGAGTCAATTATACATCAGATGGGTCATGTCGTCTAGGCCCCACTAGGCGTTTTACGAGCCGAAAAGCTTAAAATATTCAACTCGTATACTAGATGTAGGAGAAAGACGTGGCCCAACCACTAAATATTGGGGGATAGCCAGCAGATCACCCACGCAAGGTGCGCAGCCGGCGCAAAATCAACCAGGCCAGGGCTATCACCAGGCCGGCTAGCATCATCGAGCTAATGAGCTTGCCGATTCTATAGGAAAGCGGATCGAAGACGAATGTAACTTGATGCCGGCCCGGTTCTAACCTCACTGCCCGAAACAGCACATCGGCGCGAAGAATTGGGGCCTGCCTGCCATCGACTATAGCTCGCCAGCCCGGATAGTAAGAATCGAGAAGCACCAGATAGCCCGGGTGCTCCAGTTCAGCCTGGATCATGACTCGGTGCGGCGCATATTCTAGAATGACCGCCGTGGAGCACAGCGATGTCAAACCCGGACCTTCAACAGAAACTGCTCTTCTCACTCCCTCCGCCGACACGTCTCCTCCCTGTTGCGTGTACAGGCGGTCGGCCAGCAAGACCTCTCGACACGGATCAAAATCCGGATCGTCGATCAACGACAGGGCGGCTGCATCGTCTGGGACCACACGAGCGTGCTCGACCACGAAGGCCCGTGGCAGAGCATCGAGGTTCTCATAAATCGCGACATCGGGGTCGCGGTACACCAGTTGGTGCCGGCCAAGCCCCAGCAACTCGGCCAGAGAGCGCTGAGACTTCGGCCCCACCAGCGTTAGATCTTCGATGTGAATCAGGCCAGCCGGCCTGATCGGGACGACCTGCACACTCGTGACCGTCATCGGCTGTGGCAGCCTGTACCGCGCCCGATAGGCGTGTCCCGGATGATCCTCGGGCGGGAAGCCGGAGCGGGCCGGCCACGTGCGTGCCACTGGTGGCCGCTCATGCGCGACCTGCTCCACCACGTCTGAGCGGTCATAGGCCCATTCGGCAGTTTCCACGCCGGCCCGCACTGGCAAGGTCACCCTCGCTCCCGCGTCGCCTGTCAGGACGATCTGCGCAACGAGTTGACCCTGCGGCCAGTCCGCCGACTGGCTGGTGAATGAGGTGAGCTCTACAGCCTCAGCATGGGTCGGGGGAATCTCAACAACGGCGTCGACCGGATCAGGCATGTATGGATCATGCAGGTCGTATTGCTCAGTTTCGGGATCGACAGGCAGCAACTGTGGGATCACGAAGTAGCGGGCGTTCAGCAGATTTAGCCGGCCTGGCGTGAGTCCCGCCAGGTAGCGCGCGTGGCGCGCCGGGGTCAGTGGAAAGTAGCCGTTGGCACTCGAGATGCCGTGTAGCAGGCTGATGTTTGGGTACAGCGAGGCTCGCATCACGCTCAGGGCCGGCACGATAGCCTGGTGTGTGAGAATTCGGTAGCCAGACGGCTCGTCTGGGAAGAACTGGAGAGAGGCCGGCAGTTCGTAGAACGCCTCAACGGACATCAGATCGTTATATGTCCGGCGGTACACAGCCCCGAAGGCATAGAGGTCGATCAACGTCAGGCCTATGGCGGCCCAGGCAAAAGCCCGGTGTCCCAGCCACTGTCGCCATATCCCGGCAAGCAGGCCAACCGTGAGCAGGAACATCACCGCCGGCAACGCCCAGCGCAACGCCAGAAGCGTATCCAATGAGACCATTCGGATGCCTACGGCAGCAACAACGACCCACAATGGAGTGAAAGCCGTCCCTGTCAATGCACGATGCAGGCCGGCGCGAGGGATGCGAGTCTCGTCCCGCCCCCGCAACCTCGCATATCGCGTGATCAAAGCATCCAGGCCACGTCCAGCCAGCAGAGCGACCGCAAGAGTGAAAACGTACAGGAAGCGAGCCGGCACGCGAAACAGGTTGAGGACCGGAACGCGGGCCAGAGGAGCATAGAGCGGCGTATAGTCACCAAAGGCCAGGAGAAGCGCCAGGCCGGCCAATCCCGCCAGGAAGGCCGTCAGCCGGTCGCGCCGCAGCACAAGAGATGACAGGGCCAGGACCAGCGGCATCAACCCCAGATAGGCCGCCAACTCCACCGATATGTTCGGGTAGGGATTGCCGAGGGCAAACGGGACGATCAGGGTGGACAGCAATGCGGGATGCCACGAGAATGATGTGAAGAACTCTTCCGACAGGCCGCCAGCTCGGACTGACTGCTGCACCAACTCCCAGGTCGGCAACAACTGGACAGCCGCCACCGCACATCCAACGGCGACGGCGGCCACGACGAGCGCAAACTGCGTTACCGCGCTCGTCGCCGGGCGTCGGTTGCCAGTGGCCGGCCAGATGGCCCGAAAAAGCCCGTACGTGAGCACGACGAGGGCAGACATCAACCAGATTTGGGGATGGCCGGCCAGGAATTGAATGCCAAGCACCAGCCCCAGGGCGAGAATCAGGGCAACATCACGCCTGATCCCCCGGAGTGCGGGCGCGGGTACCCCATGGTCTGGCGAATCGGGTTGAACCCGCAGTGCCCACTCGATGATGGTCAGCTCAACAGGCAGCCAGGGGGCCGCGGCCATGATGTTGAGGTGGTTGAAGTGGCCGACAAAGAAGCCACTGTACGCGAACGTCAGTGCCGCCAGGCCGGCGGCTGCCGGTCTCAGCCCCAATACACGCCCCAGCGCGTACATTGCCACGCCGGCCAGGCTCAGGGCGAGCAGGATCGAGTAATTCAACGCCAGGTCGATGGGCAAGTAGCGATAGAGTACCAAGTTCAGCGGATAGAACATACCCGTCTGCCCCTCAGCCAGCAAGGGAAACCCAGCCAGAACGTCTGGTGTCCACAAGGGCAGATGCCCATGGCGTAGAGCATCAGCGTAGACAGCCCGCTGGGGGTAGTAGAGCCTGAAGATGTCACCCACGTAGAATACACCATGTCGGGTGGCGGCCAATGGGTAAACGAGCGCCGGCAGGATGGTGAGAGCCAGGCCGGCTATCAAATCGATGCGGCGCGTAGACCAGAGGAGCTTCATCATCTGCAAAATTATAACCCCCTCTCCGCGCAAACGACAAGCCAGCCTGATGCCGGCATCGGCTTGATTGGAGGGCGGCCACAGAGTCGCTTTTGTCCGGGCGGTGGGCTTGCCTTCCGCGAATGGACGTGATATAATGCGCTCAGTTGACCTGCCGCTCACCTGTCTGCAGGAGGGACCACATCATGGACGAAGGGACTGGCGCTCAAAACGACGATCGCAGAGAGACTCAATCGGAGGCAACGGAATCGAGAGAGGCACGGCCGGAGATGCCCGCCAGCGAGGTGGAGCGCATCACGGAGGAAGCCCAAGAGGCCGCAACTGAACAATTAGAGGAAGTTCGTGAGGTAGCCGCCGACGTTGAAGCCAAGATCGAAGAGGTCAAAGCCGAAGCAGAGGCCGCCGGCGAAGAAGTGCGCGAAGCAGCCGCCGATCTGGGCGAGAGCACACAGCGCACCATGGCCGCAGCACAGGCCGGCGTGGCACATGAAGCACGCGCTGTCACAACTGAAGCCCAAGAAACGGCCGAGGACGTCGTAAGAGCTACACAAGAACACATCGCAGCAACGGAGGAAATGCCAATGGCCCCTGAGTACCAGAAATTCAGTTTCGGTAATGGTTTCCGCTTTGGTTGCGGATTTGCTGTTGCGGGTTGTCTGGTCTGGCTTGTCGCGTCCATTCTTCTGGTAGCAATCCCCATGGTGCTTTCAGCACTGAACGTGATCGGGCTGCCTGGCAGCTAACAGAAACGCGCCGGCTGCAGGCCGGCGCGTCTCACATCTCTCGATCAACTCAGTTCTACACGCCCATTTGTGTCGGCGTCACACAATCGAAGGTGCACCGCCCTGAGCGGGATCCAGTAGTGCACCGGCATCGCGGACTCGATGCCGGCGTGTTGTCCTGCAGCGCAACGCTACGCGACCGCCCAGATTGACCGGACATGGGTCCAGGTTTATAATACCACCACTATGTCAATCCACGTCCTCCCCCCAGACGTCGCCGCCAAGATCGCGGCCGGCGAGGTCGTCGAGAGGCCGGCTTCCGTGGTCAAAGAGCTGGTGGAAAATGCCCTGGACGCCGGCGCTACTGACATCAAGGTGGAAATCCGAGACGGTGGCCGGCGGCTGATCCGGGTGATCGATAATGGGCACGGTATGCCTCGAGATGAGGTGGAGATGGCCTTTGAGCGCCATGCCACCAGCAAGCTAGAGACGGCCGAAGACCTGGAACACATTGGGACCCTGGGCTTCCGAGGCGAGGCTCTGCCAAGTATTGCCGCAGTGTCCCAGGTCACCGTGCTGACCCGGGCCAGGGGCGAAGAGGTTGGAACGCTTTTGCGGCTCGATGGCGGCCAGGTCGTTGACCGACAGGCGCGCGGGGCGACGGTGGGCACCGTGATCACCGTTGAGAACCTGTTTTACAACACGCCGGCCCGCCGCAAGTTTCTGCGCACGGCCCAAACAGAGGCCGGCCACATCCACACTTACATCACCCGGGTCGCTATGGCCTTCCCCGAGCGCCGCTTTACCCTCCTGTCTGATGGCCGGCTGGCTTTTCAGTCCACCGGCAGCGGTAATCTGCTCGACGTGTTGATTGAGGTGTATGGGCTGGAAACGGCGCGGCAATTGCTGCCGTTGCAGGAGCTGGTCGGGCTCGAAGAACCCGGTGGGGATGTTCCTGCTCGCCCCGCTGTCTCTGGCTACGTGAGTCCGCCGTCGCTTCATCGATCCAACCGCACTTATATTGACTTGTTCGTGAACCGGCGCTGGGTTCAGGATCGGTCGCTGACCTTCGCGGTGGGGGAAGCGTATCGCACGCTGCTGCCGAAAGGCCGGCATCCCATCGCCGTGATTCAGATCAGCCTGGACCCGTCGCAGGTGGATGTGAACGTCCACCCGGCCAAAACCGAGGTCCGTTTCCGCGATGGACGAGGCGTCTTTACTGCCGTGCAGCGTGCCGTGCGCACTGCTGTCATCGAGCAGGCCCCGGTGCCCCGCCTCGAACCACGCACGCACCACACCGGCTTCTCCGATTGGGAACACATTGGCCCCTCACACCACCGTGCGGACAGCCAGCTCGCCCTGGAACTCCAACGCACCGCCGACGCCGGCCCAATATCCAGTACCCAATATCCAATGTCCGATTCCCTTCCCCCCCTGAGAGTGGTCGGCCAGATCGCTCAGGCGTACATCATCGCCGAAGGGCCGGCCGGCATGTACCTCATCGATCAGCATGCGGCCCACGAGCGGGTGCTCTACGACCGCCTGATGGCCGCCGGTGACCAACCCATCACCAGCCAGGCCCTCCTGGACCCAGTCCCGGTTGAACTTACCGGCCCCCAACTCGAGACGCTGGAGGACTGTCTGGACGCACTGCAGAGCGCGGGCTTCCAAATCGAGCCGTTTGGCAGCGAAACCGTGCTGGTCCGGGCGGTGCCGGAGATTTTGAAAGGTCGGAATCCGGCCCAGGTGTTGGCCGGCATTCTGGATGAGATCGCAGCGGGTGCTTCGCGGGTGGACGAAGAGCGGGAGCAACGCATCATCGCCAGCATCTGCAAGCAAGGCGCAGTGCGCGCCGGCCAGACTCTAACCCACGAAGAGATGCAGGCGCTGGTACGCGACCTGGAGACCAGCAGTGCGCCCCGCACCTGCCCCCATGGCCGGCCGACGATGATCCACCTGAGCGCGGCGCAGCTTGAGAGGGAGTTTGGTAGGAGATGAAGAGAGCACATGGATCTATTTGCTTAGGCTTCCAATTCGATATAAGATTAAACCACGACGTGAGGAGAGCGCTCGAACAGGAGACGTAAATGCCCATAATCAACATCTCTGCCACCCTTCGAGATCGACTTGGCGATGAAGGGGCTGATGATCTGGTGAACCTGATTAATCGTGCCACTGAGG
>CAYYSH010000037.1:718-2198 GCA_964474265.1 uncultured Anaerolineales bacterium | reverse complement strand
AGGAGACCAAAGAAACGGTCCTCGCGCTGGCGGAGGAAAAATATGAGCGCCGGCTGACAGAGGAGGCCGAGAGCCTACGCCGTTACATCAACGGTGAGACAGTTACACTGGATAAGCGCATCACCGACGTGGCGGCTGACCTGGACAAGCGCATCACTGAGGTGGCAACTGGCCTGGATAAGCGCATCACCGAGGTAGCTACCGACCTGGACAAGCGCATCACTGAGGTGGCGACTGACCTGGACAAGCACATCGCGACAGTGGACAACCGTATCACCGAAGAAACACAGCAACTCCGCGTCGAATTGGCTCAAACTCGAGCCGACTTGATTCGCTGGATGTTTATCTTCTGGGTTGGGCAGGTGGCGGCAATTCTTGGCATTCTGTTCGCCTTTTTCAGGTAGCCCCACGATGCGAGTCGTTCAGCAAGCCAATTGATTCGCTATCACGTAGAAGGTGGCACCCCCCAAGTGACTTTATTGAGGACAACATGGGATGGAGAAGTTTGCTATTCCTAAATCATTTAGAACTCTTTACGTAGGATCTTCCACATTCCTCGTGTTGCTAGGCGCTGCTTCGTTTGCCTGGCTGGTTTACCTTCATAGCGTTGAAGAACAACCTGACCTCTCCTACGATTTGATTGTTGGGTTTTTTGCTATCGCGGCATTTAGCTTGGGAATCTACGGCCTTCGACAGTTACCCAGGCTGAGGAGTTGGATTGAAATTGATGATTCAGGAATCAGTTATTGCCTTCCAGGTAGAGCTAGGCAGACCCTCAGATGGTCGGAAGTGGAGGAAGTGAGGGAGAGACTGCTTCTACAGCGCCTTGAGCTTCGCAGTGGACAAACGACAATTCCAATCGAATACCAGGTAGAGGATTTTGACAAGCTTAGGGAAATCGTTCTCAACAACACTGAGATAATCCAGCCCATAGTATTGCCCCTGACACTGTCTAAGTCTCGCTTCTACACACTTTGGTACGTGTCTGTGATTCTTGGTATGCTCGCCTTATGTTTCTATATGGTTAGACTGAAGCAGTACCTTCTGGCAATAGGGCTAGCCTTGCCAGCTTATGCCGTCATCAAGGAATACCTCGTCGGTATTAAGTCCATTACACTTACAGATCGAGCGATCATCCTACATTTCCCATTTCGAAGTGAAATGCTTCAATTGGATGACGTCCTTCGCGTAAGCGTACAGGATGCTGCTGTCCAATCGATGCGACACCCTGCGGTAATTCTTGACCTGAGGAATGGGGGCTTTCGGAAAATAAGGGCGCTTGGGATGGACGCTATTAAACTCTGCAGCCTCCTAAATACATTGAAAGGCTCAACTCCCACCGTGCACTGACATGTTGAACAGAGCAGCTTGATCTTTTCAAACAGCTACTACAGGGTTACACTTCACCGACAATGACTGAAGACCCACTCATCGCTTTTCTCACCCACTACGGCCAGAACCTCACGGAGCAGGCCAGACA
>CAYYSH010000037.1:0-708 GCA_964474265.1 uncultured Anaerolineales bacterium | reverse complement strand
AGGTCGAAGCGGTGCTGCGCCGGCTGGCCCGACCACGCGACGCCCGCCCCCTCCTGGTGGGGCCACCTCGCGTGGGCAAGACCGCCATCATCCACGAAGCCGTGCGCCGGATGGTCCAGGGCGATTGCCCCGAATCCTTGCGCGGGGTCCAGGTCTACGAACTGGCACCACCCCAGATCGTCACGGCCCTCGGCACGGATTGGCGCGATCAACTGCACGGCTTTCTGCGTGACCTGGGCAGCCGTGAGTCGATCTTGGTCTACTTCCGCGATTTTCCCACTGCCCTGGGAGCCGGCGTCATGGGCATGTTCGGTGGGCCGGACCTGGCGACGCTGCTGGCTCAGCACCTGCGCGGCGAGAACCTGCACTGCATCGCCGAAGCGCGCACCAACGCCATGCGCCGCATGTCGGACCTGCTCCCGGTGATGGACGAGGTGTTCACCCACATCCCTGTCGAGGAGCCAGACCTCGACCAAACGAACCTCATCGTCGAGCAGGTAGCCGAAGACCTGGAGATCGAGTACGAAGCCCAGATCGAGGCATCGGCGCGGGAGGCCACGGTAGAGCTGACGCGGCGGTTCGGGGCCGGCCAGGCCTTCCCCGGCAAGGCCATCGAACTCCTGGAGGAAGCGGTGCTCCGCGCCGCAGCCGATGTCGGCGACGAGATCCCGGTGGTCGACCAATCAGTGGTCGCCGGCACCTTCGCGA
>CAYYSH010000036.1:0-14141 GCA_964474265.1 uncultured Anaerolineales bacterium | reverse complement strand
CTCAATAATTGTCCTGCGCGCATGGTGCACATTATAGCCCAACTGGTGCCGGCAGCCAAGCGGGGATAGTGCACCGGGAAAAAAACATGGCCCACCGGCGAGAGGCGCTGCCAGCTTCTGAGCGAGCCGCCAGGCGCGGCCGCCGGCTCCCCTTTCTCTTGACAGCCGGCCACGAAAGCACTACAATCCCCATCACCATGTACCTGATCGGGCTGACCGGAAACATTGGTACGGGCAAGAGCACGGTGCTGAAAATGCTGGCCAAGCTAGGCGCTGAGGTGATTGACGCCGACAAAATCGCGCACCAGGTTATCGAGCCCGGCGGGCCGGCCTACCAGGCAGTGGTGGAGGCCTTTGGGCCAGAGATCCTCCGCGATGACGGCTCAATCGATCGGGCCAAGCTGGGTGATATTGTGTTCAACAACCCCGATGCCCTCAAACAACTGGAACGCCTGACACACCCGGCGGTAGGCCAGATCATCGCTGAGCGACTGGCCCAGACCGATGCTGCCGTGGTGGTGATTGAGGCCATCAAGCTGATTGAGGCCGGCATGCACACCACGGGCGATGCTCTGTGGATCGTGACAGCATCGCGCGAGCGCCAGATTGAGCGGCTTATGCGAACACGACACTTGAGTCGCGAGGAAGCAGAAGCGCGAATTGATGCCCAACCTTCCGTTGAGCCCAAACTACCCCTGGCTGACGTTGTGATCGAGAATAACGGAACCATCGACAGCCTGTGGAAACAGGTACAGGCTGCCTGGCAACAGATTCCAGAGGAGGAGAGACGAGTTAAGAAATGAGAGAATTCGCTCAGCGACACCCTTACCTGACGGCATGGGCCGTTCTGGCCGTTGGCATGGTTGCCATCCTGTTCTGGTCAGCAAGGGACGCCGGCCTGCTCCCAAGCCAGATGGCAGCGTTAGTCGTCGCAACTGTTCTGTTAGCCGGCGCGTGTGTGTGGATCATCAGTTGGGAAGACAATGGTGAGGATCTCGATGCCGAAAACCAACGTTCGAATTGACTCAGTCCCGGAAGGCACGCAGGCCATTGTCGCTGAAGCCGCCAGCGACCTGGTGGCGCGGCTCGGCCTGGACCCAGAAACCATCAGAGTCACCAAACTGGAGCGCATTGAACGGCTGCCCGCTGTAACCGAGGTGCCAGTTTACGGCGACCTCGGCCATGACAGCCCACCCGACTACCGCATCTTTTTCCTGGCAAAAGGTATTCAGTACATTTACGAGACACAACAAGGCAAATCACCAAAGCTGACCGAAAGAAAGTTTGTTGTTTAACCTTTTGCGTGGCAGCTCAATCCACCAGACGCCAATTGGTTGATCCAATTGGCGTTATTTATGTCCACATCAATTTTATGCATCTATATCTCATGTTTAGTAATTTCCACTTGACAAAAATCAATCTTCGATGTATAATACTTAAAATCAGTTCAACAACGTGATTGGAGAACAATGCGTATGGCATATCCAGTTCCTGGACAATGTCCAGTATGTGGGGATGAGATGGCAGTGACCCGGCTTCGCTGCCGGCAGTGTGACACCGTAGTTGAAGGTCAATTCAGCCTGGACAACCCCTTTGCTCGCCTGAGCGCGCAGCAGTTGAGTTTCGCGGAGCTCTTCATCCGCTGCGAGGGTAAGCTGACGCGTGTCGGCGAGGAGTTGAACCTTTCCTACCCTACAGTCCGTAGTCGGCTCAACGATTTGATCCGCGCACTTGGCTACGAAGTCGAAGAAGCTGAAGAAGAGCAGGACGCTGAACGACGGCGTAGCATCTTGAGCGAGTTATCTGCCGGCAAAATCACGGCCGAGCAGGCCATCAAACTGCTGAAAAAGGTGTAAGCATGGTAGCCGGCGCCGCTCGTCGTCAGGAACCACTCCGCGGACTTCGTCCGTTTAACCCAACCCGCGACCTGAAAGAGGTCGTGGATCTCCTTCGTCTCGCCTTTCCGGAAGAGCTTGGGCGTCCGGAAGCCGCCTGGCTTCGTGACATGGAGACTCTGGGTGCTCTGAAGCCCCTCATTTGGCTGGCAAACCAACTCAACATCGCCCTAGGCAGCATCTTCTATGGCTTCGTGTGGATCGAAGACGGCCGCATTGTTGGCAACGTAACCATCACTCGTGTGTCGCCGCAGAACTGGCTGATCAGCAACGTAGCAGTGCACCCAGACTACCGCCGGCGCGGCATCGCCCGCGAGCTCATGGACGCCAGCGTTGACTGGATCCGCGGACGCAACGCCCGTTGGGTCACGCTGGAAGTTCGACGTGATAACACGCCGGCCAAGTCACTGTACCTGAATATGGGATTTGTGATCGTCCAGGGAACGACGGAGATGCAGCGGCGCGGCGTTGGTCTGGTGACCCAGGTTGAGCCTCCCGACGGCTACCAGCTCCGGTCAGCTCGTCCGGATGATAGCCGCCAGATGTTTGAACTGGCCCGGCAGATTACCCCACCCCTTGCTCAGGCCATCGAACCGATTCGCCAGCAAGACTACGCTGTCGGAACGTTGGGCCGGGTAACGAATGGCCTGCGCCGGCTGATTGGGCTGCCGGCGACGCTGCGCTGGGTGGTCGCTGATACCTCAGACCGGATCGTCGCTACGCTGACGGCGCAGGTGGGAGGCTATAACCAGCGCATCGAGTTCATGATCCACCCCGATCTGCATGGACTCCTGGAAGAACCCCTCGTGACATGTGCCCTGGATGTGTTCGTCGGCCAACGAGGCAGCATTCGAGCCATCGTAGACGCTGACCACACGGAGGCCGTGGTTGCTTTGGAGGCCCACGGGTTTCGCGAAGTCCGCACGTTGGATAGAATGGCCCTGGAATTGATCGAGTGAAAGGACGAATCGGATGACCACCAAAGAAGAGAGAATGCAAATCTTGCGCATGGTCGAAGGCGGCCAGATTTCGGCGGAGGAGGGCGCTCGGCTTCTAGAAGCGCTGGAAGGCCCGAGCGAAACATCTGGCCGGCCTCAACGCAAGGCCCGATGGCTGCGCGTTCGGGTGACCGATCTAGAGACAGGCAAACACAAAGTTAACATCAACCTCCCCATGGGCCTGTTAGACATCGGTGCCAAAATCGGAGCGAAATTCGCAACGCCGGCGGACTTCGACGTAGAAGAGTTGGTCGCGTCCATCCGGCGTGGAGCCCAGGGCAAGATCATCGATGTCGAGGACCGAGAAGACAACGAACGGGTCGAGATCTACGTAGAGTAACCCGGAGGAACAGCATGATCGAAGAACGCATTGAGCGGACTTTCGAAACCGGTGCGACCGCCGAGGTTGAAATCAGCAATGTAGTGGGGTCCATCGAGGTACAGGGGTGGGATCAGCCAGAGGTTCAGATCATCGCCGTCAAGAGAGGCAATGACGGCGACGCGACGGTCGAGATCGGGAGTGCGGGCAAGCGAGTGTGGGCGAGGACCCACACAGCTCGAAGGTTCCAGCATCTGTTCAGGTGGCTGAGGCGCAATAATGAAGACGTCACGGTTGATTACACCGTGTGTGTCCCGCACGCGAGCACCGTCTCGGTAAACGGCATTTCCGGCCCGATCCACATCGCGGAAGTCCATCAGGGGGCCAGCGTAGACTCCGTGGACGGCCACATCTTGCTGGAAGACCTGGCCGGCGAGATCGCAGCCAACACGGTTGAAAGCTCGGTTGAAGGTGATGGCCTGGCCGGCACACTGGACGTGGAAACGATAGCGGGGTACGTTGAACTATCGGACAGTCAGTTGTCGAGACTGCGCGCCAAGTCCGTAGATGGCAGCATTCGGGCCGCTGGTCAGATTGACAATCTGCTTGCGGAGGCTGTCAACGGCACGGTCCACCTGACAAGCAGCCTGAACCCCGAAGGCAGGTATGTGGTGAAGACTGTCAACGGTCGTTTCCGTCTTGCAGTGCCGGATGAGACGGCCTGTGAAGTGCGTGCTGCAGGTATGAATCTCACTGTGCGGTGCGATCTGCCTCACCGCATCGAAGAGAAGCGATGGGGACGGTGGGCCGGCCAGGTCAACGACGGCGGCGGTGCACAGGTCGAATTCGATACCGTCAACGGAAAACTGATAATCACGAGTGCGGAAGCCCGGGGAGAGACCACAGAGGAGTCCCAGGCAACAGCAACCTCCGAGGAGCCGATGCCAGCCACTCCGGAGGCCGCCGACCATGGCGAGGCTGTTCCGCCAGAAGGCGAAGCGCCTGAGACCCCTTCCGCGATCACTCGAATGGACATCCTAAAAGCCGTTGAGCGCGGTGAGATAGACGTAGAAGATGCGCTGGAAAAGCTCCAGAGGCTCAATGAGCCGGCGGAATGAGGCATGCAACAGAGGTACAAACATGACTGAACGGGTAATCGATCAATCGTGGGACAATGAGTGGGACGCACGGGTTCGAGCTTTGGTGGAGCGTATTGTGGCAAGGACCACACGTCTGATCGAGCAAGCGCTCCGCGATACTGACCGGGTAGAGCGGCGAGTGGGGCGAGCCGCTGCAAAAGCACGCCGGCATGCTGAAAGAGCCGAGAGGCGAGCCGCCCGGCTGAATGAGAAAATTCAGCGCCGTACCTCGCGCGGAAAAGCACCAAGAATGAAGGACGAACTCCGAAGTTTGAGCCTGGAGATCGAGCGCCAGGCGCTGGCGGCCGTGGAATCGGCACTGCGTGAGGTAGAGCAACAACTGGTGGAGCTCGACGTTGAGGCCATCACGAGACGCGTGGAGGAGCACCTGGCGTCCATCGACGTCGAGGGCATGAGCCGGCAGGCAGAGCAGGCATTAAAAGAAGCGTCAATGCAGATCCAGAAGGCGCTGGAGCGGCGGGGCTATGTCGCCGGAGACAATGTCAGGCCGGCACCGGAGCCCGTCTCCGATGAGGAACGGCTGGCCGTGCTACGCATGGTGCAAAGTGGGACCATCACCGCCGAAGAAGCGGAAACCCTGCTCGACGCGCTCGAGGGGTCAGCCGGCCCGTAAGCCGGATCCCCCTCAAAATTGCTGCTCGGCTTCAGGATGCGGAGCGCCGACGGCGGAAACGAAAGCCGCCGAAGATGATCAGTCCCATCGGGAGCAGACCCAGACAGCAAGCCAGTGGGCCGGTGGGCTGCGGGGCTGCCGGCTGCTGGGCCGGCCCTGATTTCGGTGCAGCCGGTGCCTCGGTTGGAGCTTCCTCCGCCTCTGGTGCCTGGCGCTCTTCGCCGGGCGTTGGCCTCGCCTCGGCCGCGGCAGCCGTGGGCACTTTGCTCTTCAGCGAGGGCGGTACTTCTGCACCTAGCGACTCCCACCACAGCGCTGTCAGACCATCACGGTCGAATCCGTAGACTTCCATCAAGGCGTCGTCTGGATACGCACCACGACTAAAGACGTCCAGGAGTTGGGCCATCTTCTCTTCGCCGTACTGGCTGATGAGGAAATCAACCAGATTCCACACCTCAGCGTACCACAGATTCACCCGCGCCACGTTGCCAGTGCGAGCACTCAGCCGGCGCACCGTGTCCAGGTCGCCGGCGCGTACAGCCTCTTGCAGCACCTTCTGGTAGACCGGCTCCACGCTGTTCTGGTTATACATCGCCAGTCCCTCATTTAGCCACGCCGGGATCTCGGCGAATGGATTTTCGGTTGCGGCACCGACGACCATATGGGTCAGTTCATGAGCAATGGTATTGTCAACATCGGCCTCGGTTAGCAGGAGCATAACGTCAGGCGCGACCACTGTGCCCAGGGTGATGATCTGCTCATCGAAAGTCTGTCCTCTGGGCGCCATGGCACCTTCCATGTCCTGCTTGCTCCGGTATACGACAATATTGATGGGCGTCTCCATCTGATAGCCGATAGTGCTCTCCAGCCGAGACAGAGCTTGCAACGCGACATCCAGGAGTCGCTCACCATCCACACGGCCATACCAGTAGATCGTGATCGGGCCCTCGGTCTTAGACTTCCAATCGAAGCGATCGTCCATGTAGACGAAGGACTGTGGCTCTGTCTCGAAGGTGTTGCCAGCCGCGTCCGTGACTTTCCAGTGGTATGTGATGGTGGAGGCCGGCGGAATCTGCCCCTGATCCAGCTCGTCGCGAACGCGAAGGGTGAGCGTCTTGCCTGGCTTGTACTCTGGACGCCGGCGATTAACCACATCGCTGTGCGGACCGATGCTGTAAAGCAATTCGACATTGCCGGCTGGAATCGGTTCTTCACTCTGCAGCGCCAGCTCGAAGACCAACTCCTTGTTAAAAGCGTAGCTGTGACTCTCCTGCAACACCGTGAAGCCACCCTGTGCATGCACCAGCACACTCGCGCCCAAAAACAGCATAGCGGCCAGAAACAACCAGTACCAGCGATTCCGGTTCATAACGTCCACTCCACCATCCTCTCTCATTCGAAGCAATACCTCTATGCACTGGAATGCAGAATTCGGGGACTGCAAATCTCAGATGCCGGCCCCCAAAGAGACCCGGCTTTCTGCCCCTTGAATCTCCTGATTGTTGATTATAGCACACCTAAACTTGCTTGTCAGATACCTCTGTGGTATACTTCTCAGCCGGGCATTTCGCCCACGAGCGATCAAGCACGCTTCCTGATCGTAAGGGATGTGCCGGTTCGGTCCCCTTGCGAGATGACGGGAGCGGAAGTTCAAAACAACCCAAAGGAGGACTTTCAAACTGATGTCTGTTGTTAGTATGAAGCAGTTGCTGGAGGCCGGCGTTCACTTCGGACACCACACCCGCCGCTGGAATCCGAAAATGCGCTCTTACATTTTTACCGAGCGCAATGGAATCCACATCATCGACCTTCGGCAAACCCTCAGGGCCGTCAACGAGGCTTACGAAGCCGTCCGGGACTTGACCAGCCAGGGCGGCGTTGTTATGTTCGTAGGGACGAAAAAGCAAGCCGCAGATACCATCGAGAGGGCTGCCACTGAATGTGGTATGCCTTACGTTAACTTCCGCTGGCTGGGCGGCACACTCACGAACTGGCAGACAATCCGCCAGCGTATTGACTATCTGTTGGAGCTTGAGCGCCGGCGAGAGCACGGCGAGTTCAGTCTTCTGCCCAAGAAAGAGGTCCTGCAACTCGAACGCGAAATGGAGAAGTTGAACCGCCGCCTGGGCGGGATCAAGCACATGCGCGAACGGCCCGACATGCTCTTCATTGTAGACACACGGCGTGAGGACATCGCTGTCAAAGAGGCAAACATTCTTGACATCCCGATTGTCGCCATGGTGGACACCAACTGCGATCCAGACCCGATTGACTACGTTATACCATCCAACGACGATGCAATCCGGGCTATCAAATTGATCACTGGCCTCATGGCTCAAGCCGTGAACGAGGGGCGCCTCATGCGTCAATCGGCCTATGTCGAGGAGATGGAAGAGGAAGAACTGGCAGCGGTAGATACGACCCAGCGCATCTTCGAGCCAGATGAAGAGTACGAAGAAACCTACAACGAATTCGAGGACGAAGAATACGAAGCGGTCTAGACAAACGCGCGTGTTCTGTTAATGTCCCAGAAACTACTTCAAATCCAAATTGATACGGGAGGACGAATGAATATCACTGCCGAGATGGTCAAGGAGTTACGTGATCGCACACAGGCCGGCATCCTTGACTGCAAGAAAGCCCTGGAAGAAACGAACGGCGACTTCGACAAGGCTGTCGAGCTGCTGCGCCAAAAGGGATTGGCCGTCGCAGAGAAGAAGGCCGGCCGAGAGGCGAATGAGGGGCTGATTGAATCCTACATCCACGCCGGCGGAAGTGTGGGGGCCATCATTGAGCTGAACTGCGAGACAGACTTTGTCGCTCGGACCGAGGCGTTCAAATCCCTGGCGCACGATCTGGCGATGCAGGTTGTGGCAACAAATCCTAAGTTCCTTTCCCAGGACGAGATTCCAGACGACTTTCGAGAGCGGAGACTGGCTGCGTACCGCCTGCAGGCCCTGGAGGAGGGCAAGCCGGAGCACATTGCTGACCGCATCGCCGAAGGACGCTGGAACAAGTACCTGACCGAAATCGTTCTGTTAAAGCAACCGTTTATCAAAGATGGTGATAAGACGGTTGAAGAGCTGATCACAGAAAAGGTTGCTGAGCTCAAGGAAAACATCGTGCTACGGCGGTTTGCCCGCTTCGAGCTGGGCGAGGCAACCGACGAGCAATAAAAAAGCCGAGAGAGCGATGCCCAAAGCGGCCTATAAACGTGTGATGCTAAAGCTGGGGGGCGAGTCCCTGGCCGGCCCCGAGGGTTTTGGCATTGATCCAGACGCCGCCGAAGCACTTGCCGAGAAGATTAAGCGTCTTCGAGACATGGGTGTAGAGGTTGCCGTCGTGTTAGGCGCCGGCAACCTCTGGCGCGGCAAAGATGGACTGGCCCATGGCATGGACCGTGCCACCGCCGACCAGATGGGTATGCTCGCTACCGTGATGAATGCCCTCGCCTTGAAGGATGCACTTGAACGCGTTGGAGTTGACACACGAGTGCAGACCGCAATCGAAATGAAGGCTGTCGCTGAACCCTACATCCGCCTCCGGGCTATCCGGCACCTGGAAAAGGGGCGTGTAGTGATCATAGGGGCTGGCACCGGTAACCCATACTTTACGACCGACACCGCTGCGGCGCTGCGGGCCATGGAAATCGGGGCAGACGTGCTGATCAAAGCCACCAAAGTGGACGCTGTATATGCCCGAGACCCGGAGCTCCATCCCGAAGCTGAGCGCTTCGCCCACCTGAGCTACATCGACGCCCTGAACCTGCGCGTCGGCGTGATGGATAGCACGGCACTCACGCTGTGCATGGACAATCACATGCCGATCATTGTTCTAAACCTGTGGGAGCCCGGCGCTCTGGAGCGCGCCGCAATGGGAGATCAGGTAGGCACGGTGATTCGATAAAGTGCCAGCCGTGTTCAGGAGGTGAGCAACCATGATCGAAGACGTCATGAAAGAAACGGAAGACCGGATGAACAAGTCTGTCGAGATACTTCGACAGGACCTGGCTTCGATCCGCACGGGACGGGCATCTCCGAAATTGGTGGAGCGCGTGATGGTCGATTATTACGGCACACCGACGCCACTTAATCAAATCGCCTCAATCGCTGTTCCGGAGGCACGGCTCCTGACAATCAGGCCGTGGGATCCGAAAGCGCTGCCGAATATTGAAAAAGCCATTCTGGCATCAGACCTTGGCCTGACTCCCAACAATGATGGCACGATCATTCGGTTGGTTATCCCACAACTGACTGAGGAGCGTCGGCACGAGTTATCTCGCATTGCTGCACAGCGTGTGGAAGAAGCCCGCGTTGCCATCCGCAACTGCCGGCGCGACGCCATTAAGGACCTGCAAGAGCTTGAGCGGGAAAAACTGATCAGCGAGGACGAGTACTACCGTGCCCGTGACCGCGTCCAGGAACTCACCGACGAGTACATCGAGAAAGTGAACGAGATCGGTGAGGCCAAAGAGGCCGAGATTATGGAGGTGTGATCGCTCGATGATTCGAGCTCGAAGTTCGGAGCCAGCGTCGGGAGATGGGGACGCACAGGCTGCCACAATGGAACGCCAAACTGCGGCGGCGGAACAGCCGGCCGTGCCAGGTCTCACCAAGGTACCGCGCCATGTCGCCATCATCATGGACGGCAACGGTCGCTGGGCACGAGCACGCGGGCTTCCGCGCCTGGCCGGCCATCGGGCGGGTACGGACAACATTCGTCGCGTCCTGGAAGGGTGCGTCGAGGCAGGGGTCGAGATTCTCACCATCTACGCATTCTCCACCGAGAATTGGGAGCGGCCAGAACGCGAGGTGCGCGGTTTGATGCGGCTGCTCGAAGAGGTCATCGAGCGAGAACTGGACGAGTTGAACGCAAACGGCGTACAGATTCGACACTGCGGCTGGATGGACGGCGTCTCCGAGCGGCTACAGCGGCTGATTCGCCACGCGGTGGAGCTCACGAAAGATAACGACCGTATCATTCTCAACGTCGCCTTTAACTATGGCGGCCGGCTTGAAATCATCCGGGCAGTACAGGCTATCATCCGGGATGGGATTCCAGCAGAGGAAATTGACGAGGCACTCTTTGAAAGCTACCTGACTACGGCCGGCCTCCCCGACCCAGATCTGATTATTCGCACTGGAGGCGAAATGCGGTTATCGAACTTTATGCTGTGGCAGGGAGCGTACTCGGAAATCTACTCCACCCCGACTTTCTGGCCTGACTTCGACAAACAAGCCCTGTTCGATGCCTTCGTGGACTATAGCCGGCGGGAACGTCGCTTTGGCCGCGTACCCAACGCAGAAACCTGAACTCTAAACAGCAGCAACGGACCGCAGACTCTAGCAAAAGCACGTGGGGAGATAATCATCACCGATTTCGGGCATCCGTTGCCCCAGGCAATAAGCCCATTACGAGAAGAACCAAAATCGCCGGCCCTGACCGGATCGCCCAACACAACTTGCTATGCTCCAGCAGCGCGTTCTTAGCGCCATTGTACTCCTGCCCATCGTCCTTGGCCTGACCTATCTGGGAGGCTGGGCCTTTTTCGGCCTGATCTTTGTCGTTACCCTCCTGGCAGGCTATGAGTTCTATGCCTTGCTGGAACTCCGTGGATACAATCCGGCCTTTGTGCTGGGGTTGACATTGATGGCCGGCCTGGTCCTGGCCGCCGCACTGCCGGATGCGACGGTTAGCCGGTTAGTGCTGGCGGCCGGAATCATCGGGTCCCTTCTCTGGCAAATCACACGCTCCCCCCTGCGGCGCTCCCTGGCCGACTGGGCGCTGACAGTTGCCGGCGCTGTCTATATTGCGTGGCTGGCCGGCTTTATGATCTCCGTGCGCGACCTGCCGGATGGCCTGGGCTGGATGTTAGTGATCTTGCTGGGGACGTGGGCCAATGATTCGGCAGCATACGTGACCGGCGTCTACCTGGCTGGGCGGTATCTCGGGCGACATGCCTTCTCACCGACAGTGAGCCCGAAAAAGACGTGGGAAGGATCGGTGGCCGGCTGGCTGGCATGCACGCTGGTGACCACACTTCTGGCAACCTTTTTGGGGGGACCGGTAGCAGGCAGTATTGTCCTGGGCCTTGTGCTTGGCATCATGGGAACGATGGGCGACCTTGCTGTCTCGGTCATTAAGCGTCAGGTAGGAGCAAAAGACTCCGGCAACTTGATCCCAGGCCACGGAGGAATGCTGGACCGCGTGGACAGCCTGCTATTCGTCAGCGTTATTGTGTACTACTTCGTACTGTGGTTCGTATGATTGGGCAATGGAAGAACTCACACTGCTGGGACTATTGAGTCGCATCAATCTGGTTCTGGCGTCCGCCACGGTCATCATCGCCTTCTCTCTCTTCGTCTATCTGCTGACGCACAACTTTCGAAATGCCGTTGCACGCGCCTTTTGTGCGCTGCTGGCGTTTGTAAGCATCGTCTACGTCGGTGACGTATTCCTGGCGGCAGTGGACGATATTCACGCGGCAGCCGTCTGGCTGACTGTTCAATGGGTGGGGATCGCTTTCGTACCGGCAGCATACCTGCACTTCTCTGACACAGTCCTCAGAACCACTAATGACGTCTCGCCCCAGCGGAGGCTGGCCATCGGCGCAGCATACGTGACCAGCTTTGTCATGCTGATGCTGGTGATTGGCTCAAACTGGTTGGTGCATGACATCGAAGTGGCCCCACATGGCGTGTTCCACTTTGATGCCGGCCGGCTGTTCCCTGTGTTCGCCGGCTACTTCTTCCTGGTAGCTGGTTGGGCCGCATGGAATGTGTGGCGAGCTCGTCAGCGCTGCCTGACCTCCACCTCACGCCGGCGCATGTCCTACCTGCTGGTATCGGTCATCGCGCCGCTGAGCGTGTTCCCCTATCTGCTTATCTCACCGGTAGACGTCGTTTCCGAGAACCCGTGGGTATTCTGGAGCCTGGCCGCCCTCGCCAGTATGAGTATCGCTACAATGACTGTGATCATGGCATACGCTGTGGCTTACCACGGCGTGCTGATCCCGGATCGGGTGGTGAAGCGCGATCTCATCAAATACCTGGTACAGGCACCGCTGCTGGGAAGCTTTCTCATCGGGATCACGCTGTTGGTACCGCCAGCAGAACGCATCCTCGGCCTTCCGCGCGACACTGTGTTAATCCTGTCCATTGTGGTAGGAATCGTCGTTTTCCAAACCCTGGTGCAGATTACCAAGCCTCTGGTCGATCTGATCATCTACCAGAGAGATTGGAGCGAGGTTGTGTGGCTTCGCCGGCTGGATGAGCGGCTGCTCACCAGCAGCGACCTCCGCCAACTCCTGGAGAACATCCTGACATCGCTGTGTGATCTGCTACGCATCAAGAACGGATTTGTCCTGGTGATGAAAGATGGCCGGCTGGTCATCGACACGTACTGTGGCGATCGCTCAGTAGCCTTCACGTTCCTCCACGAGCACGATTTGTCAACGCTGTTGAACCAACTTGCCGAGAATGGATCGGGGGGCAAGGAAGACGACTTTCACAACACGCAGCCGGCCCGGCTCGCTGACCGTTTCGTTCGCGATGACGGGTTCGCGCTGACAGCCTTGCGTACACCAGACGGCGAAGCAACCCTGGGCGTGCTGGTGCTTCAAACCGAGCGGGAATTAGCTAATCTGACAGGCGACGAATATCGAGTGGCGGTCACGTTACTCGATCAGGCGGCACTGGCACTGGAGGACCGACGCCTGCAACAAAATGTGTTCAGCGTCCTCAAAGAACTGGCCCCCCAAATCGAGACGCTACAGGCTCAGGTCCGTGGAACGGTGCCCTACGCCGGCGCATCCGTCCTGGAAGCCATCGAGGACGACCCGATTCGGTCCCCTGACTTTGCCAACTGGGTCAAGGATGCCTTGAGCCACTACTGGGGAGGCCCCAAATTGACCGAAAGCCCGCTGATGCAGCTCCAGATCGTCCGCGATGCCCTGGCCAAGCAGGACTCCAACCCGGCGCGTGCCATGCGATATGTGCTGGATCGCGCCCTCGACGCCATCAAACCCGAAGGCGAGCGTAGCCTGACTGCTAACGAGTGGGTGTTGTACAACATTCTCGAGCTGAAATTCCGGAAAGGAGAGCGGGCACGCGACGTGGCGCGCCGGCTGGCCATGAGCGAATCCGACCTCTATCGCAAGCAGCGCGTGGCTATTGAAGAGGTCGCCAGGCAAATTGCATCAATGGAAGAGCAAGAACGGGAAACCTGATAGTTTTTGACAGTCTTTCAGTCCTATAATTACTTCCGCGATTGACCTACATCGCATGCGCGTGTAGGTTTTTTTGCTGTGTTGCCATGTCATCACGGATTTCTGGATTCTACAAGCTCAGTTTGGACGAGCGCCGGCGCCTGGTGCAGCGCATCGCCGGCCTGACCGACGAGCAAATTGACCGGTTAACAACCGAATGCGGCCTGACATCCGAGGAAGCCGACCACCTGATCGAGAACGTCATCGGCGTGTATGGCCTGCCCCTGGGCGTGGCCGTGAACTTCCGCATCAACGGCCGCGATGTCCTGGTGCCAATGGTCGTCGAAGAGCCATCGGTGGTGGCCGCGTGTAGCTATGCTGCCCGGTTGGCCCGTGAGGCCGGCGGCTTTACTGCCGAAAGCGACCCACCGGTCATGATCGGCCAGATCCAGGTGCTGGACGTTCCCGACCTGGATGCTGCAGCAGAGGCAGTCCGGCAGGCCGAAGAAGACCTGGCCAACGTGGTCAATGGCCGGAGCCCGACCATTGTTGAGTTAGGCGGTGGCTTTCGCGGGCTAGAAACCAGGCTGTTTCCGGACACGCCGGCCGGCCCCATGCTCGTCGTGCACCTGCTCATCGACGTGCGTGATGCCATGGGAGCCAATGTTGTCAACACGGCCGCCGAGGCCGTAGCGCCGCTCATCGAGAAACTCACCGGCGGGCGGGTGCTGCTGCGCATCCTGTCCAACCTGGCCGATCGCCGGCTGGCTCGTGCGCGGTGCCGCGTGCCGGCGGCCGCCCTGGCCCGCGACGACATCCCCGGCGACGTGGTCGTGCGAGGTATCGTCGAGGCCCAGATCATGGCCGAGGTCGATCCCTACCGGGCCGCGACCCACAACAAGGGCATCATGAACGGGGTCGATGCGGTGATGGTCGCCACTGGCAACGAT
>CAYYSH010000035.1:0-14561 GCA_964474265.1 uncultured Anaerolineales bacterium | reverse complement strand
CGCGATGACGACCCGTGCCCCCTCACGCGCGAACAGAGTCGCTGTTGCCCGGCCAATGCCGCTATTTCCGCCGGTAATGAGAGCGACTTTCTCTTTCAATCTGCCCATCAGTTCAGCCAGCCATCGCCGTTCCAGTCGAAATCGTCGAGGTCGTCATCGAGGTCGAGCAAATCCGTGTCATCGAGCTCACGCAGGTGTGCCGACATCATCCACTCATCAAGAGCCTCTTCGGCAGCTTTGCGGATGTCACGATCCGGATCGAATTGCAGATCATCCAGTAGGGGAAATGCCATCTCGTGACCAATCTCGCCCAGAGCCCGAATGGCGGCGATGCGGAGGTTCTTGTCTTCGGACCCTGTGGCTATGCGCATTAACGGGCGAGTGGCATGGTCTAAAGCGAGGGAACCTGCTGCACATACAGCTTCATACTCGATTTCAGGGACCGGACTGTCCAGTGCTTCGAGGATGTACTTTTCCCACTTCGCGCTTGCATTTCGACCCATGGCGAAGACAGCGCTGATCTTCATTTTCTTGTCCGGGTGGTGGTACGCTTCCTCGATGATGTCGATGACGACTGGTTCGTGAAGGAAGCTGATTGCCTCGATGGCACGCCGGCGCGCGTTGATGGGGCGGGCCGCGTCTCTGACCACCGCCAGGAGGTAGTCGCGTACGCGTTCGAAATCTGACTGAGGAAGCTCGTCTTCGCGCATGATCTCGGTGTGTTCTCCCCAGTCAAAGTCGTAATCCGCGTACTCGCCTTCGTAAATGTAAACTCCCAGACCGGAAATGGCGTACTCGCGAACCTGTTCGTCTGGGTCATGCTCTGCTAAATCCATCAGGACATCGATGTACGCCGGGTCCGGGTACTCCCAAAGGCATTCCACGGCCAGGGCCCGGACTTCGGGATCCTTGTCGTCTAGGTATTCCTCGATTTCAGAGGTATAATCTATGAAGAAGCGGTCATCGCTGGTTGCGATGTGCCTCAGGCGGGCCAACTTCTGGGCTTTCGTTTTCCCGTCGCTCATTGGGTCATGCCCTCCATCGGTTGACGCGTGTGGGTTTACGGAGCCTCCACCAGTGTGAAGTGAGTTGGGCCGGACATGTGGGGGCGTTGTGATGGATTCATTGTACCGCCCAACGCGTATTTTGTCAATACCTGGCGTGAAACTTGTGAGGCCAGGCCGGAACGTTGAAGGCCGGCGCGGAGTCTTTACTGATGAGCGCGATTTGCTGGTATTTGTTGTTTTTGGTAGGGGGAGCGGTGTGATGAGAAGATTGATGGTTTTGGCTTCCGCTGTTTTTGTTCTCTCTCAGTTTGTCATCCCCGTGTATGCCGAGTCGCCGGCTTCCACTGAGAAAAGTGCCATGGAAATTATTCCGTATCACTACGGCAGAGTCGTCTCCCAGGGGCTGGCAGTATATCAGAACCCCGGGGACGCGACGCCTGCTCGCCTGTACACTTCAGAGGGTACGTGGGTGAGCATTCGCGATCAAAAGGTGGTGGATGGTCAGGTCTGGTATCTGATAGATCGTGGTGGATGGGTGCCGGCCTCATCCGTGGAGTTAGGACGGGTATCGGAGTTTCATGGCATGCGGGTGGTACCAGGTATGCCAGTCCCTTTTGGCTTCGTGGTAGCGGACCTGTTGAATGTTCGCGCAGCGCCTGGTGTGAGTGAGGACAACCCCCCCATTGACCAGCTAGATCGCTACACAGTAGTGCCAATCCTGGGGCAGGAGGATGCGCACGATGGCAAATGGTACCGTATTGGCCAGGACCGATGGGTGTCAGCCAGGCATGTGCGCCGTGTGGCTCCGGTGATGCGCCCCAAGGAGATCGGGCCAGACGAGCGTTGGATCGAGGTCAATCTGCGGGAGCAGACATTGGCGGCCTACGAGGGTTCACGGATGGTGTATGCCACGTTGATTTCCTCAGGCCTGCCACGCTGGCAGACCATCATTGGGCTGTTCCGCATCTGGGTGAAAATCAAGGCCGGCAAGATGAGTGGTGGTAGCCTCGAAGAAGGGGATTACTACTACCTGGCAGACGTGCCGTGGACCATGTATTTCAAGGGGGGCTATGGATTGCATGCGGCCTACTGGCACGACGATTTTGGTAGGCCCAAGAGCCACGGCTGTGTGAATTTGAGCCCACTGGATGCTTATTGGTTGTTCAACTGGGCCACGCCAGACCTGCAGCCGGGTGAGCGCGCTCTACGTGCATCCCCGGACAATCCCGGAACATGGGTGTTTATACACGCCGGCACGCAGCCAGAGGTTGAGAGTATGATTCAGCAGAGCTGGGAGGCGTTCGCAGCAAACCCGACATCGACGACGCTGATGCGGTTGGTGTATCCAGGAGGTAGTGCCTGGGCAACGAAGGCGCTCGTGAAGTGATCTTATCTCACCAGCAACGGTCGGGGGAATGATCCGCCGGCTGTCTGGGCTGAGACGAGGCACGGAGTCTGAATACGCCAGCTTCAGATTCCGTGCTTCTTGTTTGCAGGGAACATTTCACCAGGCCAGGTAGTCATAATTGTGGCTTGATACAGCCAGATGAGGTGTGGTACAATGAACCGGAGGAACAGAAAGGTAGGAACGTGCTTTGAGCAAGGAGGGGCTCAACATGCGAAAGATGCCGATTTTACTCCTCATTCCCCTGTGTGTGCTGATAGTTGCCCTGGCGCCACCCCCGCCGGGCTACCCGCAGCCTTCCAAATCTGTATACGCAACACCGGTGTACCCGACGCCGGCCACTTCGCCGATGCCAGCCGATTCACAGAAGCCTCAGCAAGCTGAAGCCGCGCAATGGCGTGGCCAATACTTTAACAACCGCTTTCTCAGCGGTTCGCCTGCGGGAGAGCGGGATGACGGGTGTATTGATTTTAACTGGGGGACTACGTCCCCCTGGTCCGGTGTTGTGGGCGCCGACGATTTTTCCATCCGTTGGACAAAGGACCAGTATTTCGAGCCCGGGCTATATCGATTTCATCTTCTGACGGACGATGGTGCCCGGTTCTGGATCGATCCCCAGGTCAACCACTACACAATCATCGATGGCTGGAAGGATCAACCTCCAACTGAATACACAACTGAACTTCAGTTGCAGGGTGGGACGAACTCTCTGAAGCTAGAGTACTACGAGCACATCGGTGGTGCGCAGGTCAAGTTCTGGTGGGAGAAACTGGGCGAGTATCCAAACTGGCGGGCAGAGTATTACAAGTACTTCGGCGAACCGCGCTTCTGTGATGGACCGGTGGTCACGCGCAACGAGGTCGCTATCAATCATGAGTGGGGGACCGATTCGCCGTCGCCAGTTCTGGGCACAGATTTCTGGGCCGCTCGCTGGACCGGTGCGCCCCGCTTTGTCGGCGGCTTGACTCGCTTTTTCACCCGCAGCGACGACGGGGTGCGGTTGTGGGTGGACGCGAATGATAACGGGAGTTTCGATGACCCGGGCGAGAAAGTCATCGACAAGTGGATTGATCAGTCGGTGTCTCTGCATTGGGGTGATCTGTATGTCAGTCCGGGCACGCATGCGGTGAAGCTGGAGTACTATGAGAGGACGGGCGACGCCATCGCCCAACTGTGGTGGCGGAGTTGGTAGGAGGCAGTCATGACACGCACATATTTCGTTGTTGCCTTGCTTCTGCTGGTAGTGGTGGGAACAGGAGCGCCGGCAGCCCAGATGGCGCCGGCCACGCAGGTTGTGACTGAGAGCAAGATGTACTTGCCATTGGTGGTGCATAATACCTTTGAACCCGTTATCGGCTTTGCCACGAATCGAGACGGCAACTTCGAAATCTATGTTGTCAATCCACGGTCCCTCACGGAGCGGAATGTGACCCGGCATGGGGGGGACGATATGGCGCCAGCCTTTGCTCCCGGTGGGCGTCTCGCGTGGGCATCCACGCGTGACGGAAACTGGGAGATTTACACTGGCGACGTCTTTGGTCGGAACATTCGCCGGCTGACTTTTAATGCAGCCACAGACTATGATCCCACCTGGTCCCCGAAGGGCGAGCGGATTGCTTTCACCTCCGATCGTTCGGGCAATATGGACATCTGGGCCATAGACGCTGATGGTACAAGACTGGCGCAACTGACTTTCAGTCCGTCTCAGCAGCGCCAGCCGGCCTGGTCGCCTGACGGCCGAAAAATCGCATACGTCTCCGACCAGGATGGCAACGATGAAATCTACGTCATGAATGCCGATGGGTCTGAAAAACGACGTCTACGCCCTCTGACGTCATCGAGTGAGCGGTTCCCGGCCTGGTCGCCGGACAGTCGGTGGATTCTTTTCACAACCAATCTGGACGGTCCGTTTCAGCTATATGCGATCAATGTGGAGGAACTGACACTGCAGCCGGTAATGGCCGATCCTGTCTTCGAGGCAGAAGGCAACTGGTCCGAGGACGGCAAGCGTGTTGTGCTGAGGTCAACACGAGATGACAACACAGACCTGTATATGATCGATTTTGACGGGATTGGCCTCGGCACAGGATTGCGCCGGCTGACAAGCAACACGGCGGATGACATCCAGCCGGCATGGTCTCGTTAACGGGCAGAAAAGAGGCTTGACACGTATCCGGTTCAAGGTCATACGTTGGGGGTTGGAGAGGTAGGGCCAGGCAGGGCCCGGCTTTCCAACCCTCAATTTTGGATGCTCTAGTCGTTGGCCGCGATTTGTTCCACGGAGTCTGAATCGGGTCTGTCAAGGGCAAGCGCGCCAGGCGCTGCTCGCTTTTTCGCTTCTGCGGATCGCTGGAGGAGCCTGTCGATGCGTGCGAGACATTCCTCGACCTCGATGTCCTCGGCCAGGCTTAGTTCGCTGGCCAGTTGCTGTTTGGCGCTTTCAAGTTGCCGGCTTTCGGTGGGTGAAAGAGGGTTGATCTCATTGCGCCAGAACAAATCTCGGACTACTTCAGCAACATCGAGGATGTCGCCGCTCTTCAGTTGTTCGGTGAGAATGGCCTGTCGTTTCTTGAAGTCGTTGACCAGGTCACGCGGTTTGCTCTGTAGCGTGTTGTAGATTGCTTCGACCTGAGCCGGCTTGGCTACAGGTCGGAGTCCGATTGCCTGAGCTGTCTTTACCGGAATCATGAGCCGCATTTCGGTGGCCGCTAACTGGATCACGTAGTAGTGGGTGAATTCGTCGAGCAAGGTCTTCTCTTCGATTCCGGCTACGACCCCTGCGCCATGAGCTGGGTGAACAACTTTATCTCCCACCTCGAACATGTTGTGTCTCCTTTCCAGACTACGCCGGTATAAACACAAAGTCACATCCCCCTGTTCGGTGGCCTGACACTCTGCAGTTGAACTGGAGGATGCGACCTGTGGGTTAGCTATGAATCTCCAGAAAGCGGAATCACATGTACGGCCTGGGGGCCTTTGGGGGTATTCTCTACCTCGAACTCAACCCGCTGACCCTCGACAAGGACCTTATATCCTTCTCCTTCGATCCCGCTGTAATGGACGAAGATGTCCTCGCCGTTCTCCTGGGTGATGAAACCATAACCTTTGGACTGGTTGAACCACTTCACCTGGCCATAGTAGCGCTCGGTAAACGTGATCCCATTCAGGTCGGTGAAGGTGTCATCGATCTGGACTTCGCTTCTGCAGACGGGGCACAGCTCAGGTGGAGAAACTTCTGTCCCCTGTTCAGCCATGCGCCGTTGTTCATCAACTGTAAAGATGAATTTCGTGCCACACTGGGCACACTCTAACATTTCGTCCGCAAACCCCATGGGTTCCTGCCCTTTCGTGAATACTTGAAACAACGCAAGCCTGAGCGTGCTGCGCGGGAAGTAGGATGAAGGCAAGAAGAAGCTTGTAGGACCAGTTAGAGATCTTCCTCGCTCACTGCCGATCTCGGTTGCGCCACTTGCGGTTCCTCGCTCGATTCCGCCGTTGGAATGGCTTCGGCTTCTTCCTGAGCCACGTTGTCGCCGTTCATGCCGGCTGGTACTGGAACATTATCCGGGGGGCTTGCCTCCGGGTCAGGAAGGACCGAGTCCTGAGCGCTATCAAAGGGCTGTTGGACGGGTTCCTCAATTGGTTGATCCTCTTCAGACGTATCAGTGGTAACAGGCGGTTCGGGGGCTGCCCCCTCTTCCGCCTGCGGTTCTGGTATAGCCGCTTCTTCTGCCTGGTCTGCGGGTGTTTCAGCCGGTCCGGTGCTCTCAGCCGGCACGCTTTCTGGCGTAGCTGGCTCTGGTACTTGCTCGACTTCTCCCTGTGCCACCGACTCAGCCGACTCAGTTGGCTCGACTGTTACTTCTTCTGCCGGTTCAGGTTCTTCCAGCGTCGCTTCTTCAGCCGGCTCCACCACACTTTCTACCAGCTCGGCTGCCACTTCCGCTGGCGCTTGTGCCTCTTCCAGCGTTTCCGCTTCTTCCTCTGATTCAACAGGCGTTCTGAGATGCTCTGGCACTCGCCGTATGCTGAGCGCAACACGCTTGCGTTGGGGATCTAGACCAAGTATCTGAACGGTCACCACCTGGCCTGGCTCCACCACTTCGCTTGGGTGTTGCACGTTGTGGTCTGCCAGCTCGGAGATGTGGATGAGGCCCTCGATACCTTCTTCCAGTCGTGCGAACGCACCAAACTTTGCCAGATTCGTAATTTCGACATCAACGTACTGGCCAATGGCATACCGCTCCTCGATGGTTTCCCACGGGTTCGGCTTGAGCTGTTTAAGGCTCAGCCCGATTCGCTTGCGCTCACGGTCAAGGCTGATGATTTTGACTTCGACTTCGTCGCCAACCTGGAGGACATCACTGGGTTTCTTGCCACGATCCCAGGATAACTCCGATAAATGTATGAGGCCATCTGCTCCACCCAGATCAACGAAGGCGCCAAAATCAGCAAGACTTGTTACCGTGCCTTTGCGTACGTCGCCAACTTCCAGATCTTCCAGCAGGCGTTTCTTCTGTTCCGCTCGCCACTCGCGCCACGCCGCTCGCTCAGAAAGAATCAGCCGGCGCTGTCGCCGGTTGACTTCAATGATTTTCAATGGGAGTTGTCGGCCAATCATCTGGCTGAGACGCTCTTGGGGAGTCCCTGATGTGGTGCGCCCATTCAAGTCCACAATGTGTGAACGGGGAACAAAGCCTTGAAGACCTCCGACCTGTACCAGAAGCCCTCCCTTGTTATAGCCAACGACTTCTCGTTCCAGAATCTCGTCGGCCTGCATGAGCTTCTCTGCCTGGTCCCAGTCTGCCATCTGCCGAGCCATGTTGATCGATACGATGATATCACCATCGTGGCTTTCTGGCCTGAGCACATACACTGGGACGTGGTCGCCAACCTGGAGTTCTGCTACGGCATCAGGACCGAGCTTCTCCAGATCTGATGCCGGCACAATGCCCTCTCGCTTCGCGCCGATGTCAACGATGATCTGGTCAGCATCCTTGCGCAGGATGATACCATCGCGGATTTCACCCCGCTTCGGTTCCTGATAATCGTATTCGCCTTCCTCTAGGTATTCCGAGAATAGCGCTTCTTCCTTTTCTTCATCAGGTGTTATCTCTTTGTCTGAACTCACTAGGACTCCCTTCTCTCGAGCGGAAGTTTGGTTGTGCCGGAGAGCAAAGGTCATTGCTCCCCGGCATTACTTCTAATCGCCTGCGGCAATCGCGTCAATGGTATCGGCCAGATCATCCTCTGCTTCGTCTTCCTCATCGGCGTATGTGTCGAGGTCTTCCCAGTCCTCGTCGGGCTCGAAGCCATCATACAGGCCGGCTGCTGTCTCTTGAGTGATAGGTTCAACCCCAGGCGGCAGGGCTTCTTTCATAATAAGCCCACGTCGCCGGCGAAAGCCTGTGCCGGCTGGAATCAGCTTGCCAATGATGACGTTCTCTTTCAGGCCGTACAACTCATCGACTTTGCCCTCAATGGCTGCCTCGGCCAGCACGTTGATCGTGTGCTGGAAACTGGCTGCACTCAGGAAGCTCTCGGTCTTGAGCGCTGCTTTTGTGATGCCCAGCAGCACTGGCGATGCGGTGGCCGGCGTGCCTCCCTGGGCAATGGTGCGCGCATTGATTTCTTCGAATGCCAGGCGATCTACCAGGTCGCCCGGTAGCAGTTCGGTGTCCCCTGCACTGCGGACGCGCACCTTCGACAGCATCTGCCGGATGATCATTTCGACGTGTTTGTCGTTGATGTTCACGCCCTGGGACCGGTAGACGCGCTGGATCTCGTTCAGCAGGTATTCCTGGCACGCCTCGCGGCCCTGGATGGCCAGGATGCGGTTCGGGTTTTTCGACCCCTCGGTGAGTTGGTCGCCGGCCTTCACTCTGTCGCCGTCACTGACACGCAGGCGCGCGCTAACCGGCACCGGGTACTCGACCTCGTGGCGCTCGGTGCGGCGCACAATGATCTGGTCATCCTCCAGGATCACACGGCCACCATGCTGAGAGACCACCTCACCCAGGACAGCCCCTTCACGTTCAAGCCGCTGCAGCGGGGTGCCGGGTTCGATCTCTTGTCCGTCTTCCACAAGCAACTGGTAGCCGCCGCGTTTCAGTGGGTGCTTCTCGTCCCGGTATCGGACATCCGACACCCGGAGTGTAAGCAGTCCCTCTTCATCGCGAATGATCGAAACCACCCCGGAGATATCGGAGATGATGGCCTCGCCCTTCGGCGTGCGGGCCTCGAAGAGCTCTTGGACGCGGGGTAGACCGTGAGTGATATCCTCACCCTCAGCTACGCCACCCGTGTGGAAGGTTCGCAGCGTTAGCTGGGTGCCGGGCTCGCCGATTGACTGGGCAGCGATGATGCCGACGGCTTCCCCAATTTCCACCAGGCCTCCGCGACCCAGGTCCATGCCATAGCACTTCGCACATACCCCGTGGCGCATCTGGCAGGCGAGGGGCGAGCGCACGTACACCTCTCGGATGCCGGCCTCGACAATAGCATCCGCTGATTTACGATCAATCATTTCGCCGCTCTCGACGATGATCTCGCCTGTCTCCGGGTGAGCAATAGGCCCCTGGGCAACACGGCCAAGGATGCGCTCATACAGGCTCTTCGCGGGATCCTGGCCATCTTCCCGTGGCCGCATCCAGATCCCGCCTTTGGTTTCACAGTCCACGGCGTTGACAATGGCGTCCTGTGCCACATCGACCAGGCGGCGGGTCAGGTAGCCGGCGTCCGCTGTCCGCAGAGCGGTGTCAGCCAGACCTTTTCGAGCACCGTGGGTGGAGATGAAATACTCCAGCGCAGTCAGGCCCTCACGGAAGTTGGATGTGATCGGCAGGTCAATGATGCGTCCCGAAGGATCTGACATCAGTCCGCGCATGCCGGCCAACTGGCGAATCGGGCCGAATCCGCCCTTTGTCGCACCAGAAACAGCCATCGTGCGGACCGGGCTATCCTGCGGGATACTCTCAGCGACGGCGCGCGTGATCTCGTCAGTGGCTCGAGTCCACTGCTCGACCGTGTTCACGTAGCGTTCCTCTTCAGTGATGAGACCGCGACGGTACTGCCGCTCAATCTCGCGAACTGCTTCCTCTGCTTGCGCCAGAATCTCTGCCTTGGACTCGGGGATGGTAATGTCCTCGATGGCAATCGTGACGCCCGACTTGGTGGCATACCGGAATCCGATCGTCTTGATTCGGTCGACGAGTTCAGCAGTTGCCTCTAGCCCGAGCTGGTTGTATGCTTCGGCAACAAGGTCTTTCAGTTCGCCCTTGGCAAGCGGGGTGCCGGGGTCCCAGAAGCGTAGCTCGTCAGGCAGGATCTGGTTAAACAAGGCGCGGCCAACAGTCGTTTCGATTTCTCGCTCTCGTGCTCGGCCATCAGCGTAGCGCTTGCCGCCAATGGTGTAGTGGGTCTTGGTGAACAGTTTAATGCGTGCGTGCAGGTCCACGTGACCCAGTGAGTGGGCCAATTCGACCTCATCCAGGCTGCCAAAGATCTTACCTTCGCCCTTGGCACCTTCCCGCTCCAGTGTCAGGTAGTAACAACCCAGCACCATGTCCTTGTTGGGGTCGACGATGGGCTCTCCGCTGGCCGGCTTCAGCAGGTTCTTGCTGGAAAGCATCAGCCGGCGCGCTTCTTCCTTCGCGGCCTTTGACAGCGGGATGTGAATGGCCATCATGTCGCCGTCGAAGTCGGCGTTGAAGGCGGCGCACACCAGGGGGTGAATCTGGATTGCCTTACCCTCCACCAGAATGGGCTCAAATGCCTGAATCCCCAGCCGGTGCAGGGTGGGTGCGCGGTTCAGTAAGACCGGGTAGTCCTCGATGATCTCGCCCAGAACTTCCCACACGACCGGGTCCATGCGCTCAATGAGCCGCTTCGCGCCTTTCACATTGTGGGCGTGCTCGTATTCCACCAGCTTGCGCATCACGAATGGCCGGAAGAGTTCCAACGCCATTGTCTTCGGCAGGCCGCACTGATGGAGTTTCAGATGTGGCCCTACAACGATAACGGAACGGCCTGAGTAGTCCACGCGCTTCCCAAGCAGGTTTCGGCGGAAGCGACCCTGCTTGCCTTTTAGCATGTCGCTCAGGCTCTTTAGCTTGCGCCGGCCACGGGACGAAACCGCCTTGCCACGCCGGCTGTTGTCAATGAGTGAATCGACAGCCTCCTGGAGCATGCGCTTCTCATTGCGGATGATTACATCCGGCGCGCCCAGTTCCAGCAGTCGCTTCAGCCGGTTGTTACGGTTGATGACCCGCCGGTACAGATCGTTCAAGTCACTGGTGGCGAACCGACCGCCATCGAGCTGGACCATCGGTCGCAAATCCGGCGGAATCACCGGCAGTACCGTCAGAATCATCCATTCGGGCCGGTTGTTGGATCGACGAAGAGCCTCGACGACCTGAAGTCGCTTGCGAGCCTTCTTCCGGCGTTGTTTGCTGGTGTCATTCTTGAGTTGATGGCGCAGTTCCTTGGCCAGCTTGTCCAGGTCCAGGTCCTTAACGATTTCGTACAGGGCCTCGGCACCCATGCCGGCCTCGAACATGCCGCCCCACTTGTCCTTGAGTTCCCAGTACTCTGCCTCATTCAGCAGTTGCAGGGGCTTAATATCCCGTACTTCTTCCTTGCGTTCACCGTATTCGCGGCGCAGTTCATCGATCTTCTGATCTGTTTCGCGTCTCAGCTTCTCAATGATCTCATCAGCCTCTTGCTGAAGGCGTTCTCGCTCCTGCTCGAATAAGGCAAGCTCTCGTGCTCGCTGAGTTTCAAACTCGGCCTGCACTTCGCTGAGCCGCTCCGAGACGACCTCGCTCAAACGCTGGAAGTGCTTGTTCTCAATCTTCTCGCCTTTGTCAACGATGACCGCACCGGTTGGCTCAAAGACGATTGACTTACGGAGAACACCATTGCGGCGCTTCTCCATGTCTTTCTGGATCTGGGCGGCAATGCCCATTACTTCATCGGTTTGGGTTTCGAGCGCCTTTTGGAGTTCTCCAGTCCGTGCATCGACTTCGGCTTTACGGCTTGCCAGTGACTCTTCGAGGCTTGTTGTGATGTTGAGGATTTGCTCGTCAAGTGCTTCCATGAGCTCTGCGGTTTTTTCCTCGAGCTCGTCATCAATGCGCTTGAGCGTCCGCTGGCGAGCTTCCTCATCCACTCGCGTGATAATGTATTGTGCAAAATAAAGCACGCGATCCAGATTTCGGCGAGAAATATTGAGCAATAGCCCCATATAGCTTGGGACACGGCGCGTGTACCAGATGTGTGCAACGGGTGAGGCAAGTTCAATATGCCCCATGCGTTCACGACGGACTCGCGACCGGGTCACCTCGACGCCGCACTTATCGCAGACGATTCCTCGGTAGCGAATTTTCTTGTATTTTCCGCAATAGCATTGCCAGTCCCTGGTTGGCCCAAAGATGGCTTCACAGAAGAGCCCATCTTTCTCGGGCCGGAGCCGGCGATAGTTGATTGTCTCTGGTTTTGTGACTTCACCGTGGGACCAGGAACGAATCTCCTCGGGTGAAGCCAGGCTGATCCGGATGGCACTAAAGTCCTTGATTTCCAAGGCACAGCCTCCTGTGTTGCATCATACTGGTTTCTCAAACTGAGATGATAGGCTACGATACATCATGTGATTCTAGAGATGGAGGACCTAGATGGGGAACAGCAGATTTCTCGATACCCTTGATCGAGTGAATCTTCGGCTGACTCGTGTAACAGACGAATCGACGGGACTCACGGAGGTACTGCAAACCGCTGATGACCGCCGGCCATAATACCTGGCGGCGGTCAACTGGAAATATTCAGATGTCTGGGTTTGACATGATTCCGGATCAGACGGCGTCTGCGGGTCGCCGTCATCGTCGGTGCACCTAGATACAAAAGCCCTCGCAATGCCTATGTCACTGCACATAGCCGTTGGCGAGGGGGTTTGGTGCGATATATGTGGTCTCTTGTACTGAAATGCGGCAAGCCAGTCCCCGACGGCCATTAGCCCCATGCACGCCACCCCTATTTTCACAACGCATAATTATACTCTCATGTTATGAGAATGTCAAATCGCGTACAGACCACAAACTCCGGCGTCTCGTCACGGAATCGTTGAGCCCAGGATGCTCCGGATTTCACTAGGGTCGTTGGACGAGGCTGAGTCGCACCCGGAAAAGGTGTGGCTGGTATATGACCCTGGCGTCGATCGTTTCCGGGTTGTCGTGGCGAATCAACGTGCTGTTGGCTTGGAGTGTTCCTTCAAATGTGCCGGCCCCTGGCACCAACCCAGCGTCGGCGCATACCTCCATGTCGGATGGTACAGGGGCTGACGCTGGGTCGTCTGGGTCTGTGACGATGAGCCATTCGCTATTGGATTTCAGAGTCCACGTTCTTGGGGCGGTACCAAGGTTCCACACGCGTTGGCACGAATGAGCGAGTTCATCATCCAGCAGGAACATCAGGGAACGTTGATCCTGGTGCGCTGTGCGAAGCCACAGGTGATGAGTCGTTTGCGTAAGTGCCCGATCGGCATCCAGCTTGCCGTAACCATACTCTTCGTCGGGGCCCTGTGGGCCCAGGTCTTGTGCGGACTCTCTTAGAATCGCCCGGACTTCCGCCGGCGATAGATCAGGATTGACGGACCAGATGAGCGCAGCGACGCCTTCAACGTGGGCGGCTGCAAGGCTTGTTCCACTGCCAATGCAGTATTGCTCGACCCCACAGGTTGTTAGGATGAGTTCGCCTGGCGCAACCAGGTCAAGCCCCTCCCCGTAGTTGGAAAACCAGGTTCGTTCATTTCGCAGCCCACTGGCACCGACTGCCACAACGTTGTCAAAGCCGGCCGGCAGTGTCAGGCTTGCTTCTCCACTGTCACCGGCGCCGGCGACTACCAGCACGCCCTGGTTGACGGCGTCATCAATGGCACTGCGCAAGGGAGCCACCTGGTCTGGGGAGATGCCGTTTGCAATTCTGGGGCCAATGTGGATGATGCGCGCGCCGTTTTCCACCGCATAGTTAATTCCCATGATCATATCGGCGATGGAGCCGGCCAGCACGCCATCGGGGCGTGGACGTACAACCTTGATGGGCAGAATGTCTGCTCCCCAAGAGATGCCGGCCATTCCGATCTTGTTATTCGTATCGGCTGCGATAATACCGCTGGTGTAAGTTCCCCAGCGGCCAGTGTCGACGGGGTTGGGGTAGGCTTCACCGTCGAAGAACTCGCAGCCGTAAACGTCATCGACGCAGCCGTTCTCGTCGTCGTCGATGCCGTTGTCCGGGATCTCATCACGGTTTGTCCAAATCTTCTGTCGCAGGTCAGGATGATCTCGCATGATGCCGGTGCTCACGACTGCAACAATAAAGTCCTGTGCACCTGTCGTGATGTCCCATGCTTGTGGCATGTTGATATCGGCTTCTGGCAGCGCACGCCGGCCCGTGCTGTGGAGCGGCCACTGGTAATTGCTTATTCCAAGAAACCAGTAATCGTCCGGGAATGTGCTGACGTGCCACAACCGGTTCTTAGCTTCCTCCCATCCGCCATCCGGCGAGAGCGAGATGATGGTCAGATATTCTCCAACAGGGAAACTTCCTTTATCAAAATATGGCCAGGCCTGCACCTTGATGCCCTGGATGCCGGATCCGCTTATGATCGTGCCCTCCTGATTGAAAACTTCTTCCGGCGCGCCAATCTGGTTCAGGAAGAATACCTGGATACGCAACTCTTCAAGATCACAGTCAGCGTATTCGAAGAACACGTAAACCTGAGCTGTACCCGAAGGTACCATGTTATCCAGCAGGTGCTCACCTTGTTGGGTTGTGCTCATCCACAAATCAGTGATGCAGCTTTCAATCTCCTGGGTAGTCGCCGGCCAGGCTTCAGTCGCTTCCTCCGGCGCGAGTTCAACGAAATCATTGGGGGGCTCCGTGACGACGTAGTTGAGCGATGTATACTCAACTGCTGGGTCGGTCGCAAGGGCCTTGACTGCTTCCTCTTCGTGCCCGACTGGAACAGTGAGGGTAAAGGTGTCACGAGCAATGCGACGCAGTGGCGTGACGCTTGGGGTCGCGGTGAGTGATGCCAGCGCCTCGGATGCGGTGCCGGGCTTGAAGCGGACCAACACCTGGCCAGGAACGTATGTTTG
>CAYYSH010000034.1:0-14600 GCA_964474265.1 uncultured Anaerolineales bacterium | reverse complement strand
CTTAGCAAGGCAAGCAAAGCGGTTTTAAAGACTGCAAAATAAAAAAATCGGAGCCCGACTGATGTCAGACCCCGATTTATGCACCCCTGCTGACAAACGACACGCTAGGTGCCATGACTGAGCTCTGGAAAGGCCTCTGGTGGTCGAACGCTCAGCTCGGCCACCTGGCGTTCGGCGCGATAGGAGCTACGGACCAGCGGGCCAGATTCAACCCACTTGAACCCGGCAGCGTAGCCGGCCTCCTCCAGCCGTCGAAACTCCTCTGGTGTGTAATAGCGCATAATGGGCAGGTGCTTCTCCGATGGTCGCAGATACTGGCCAATGGTCAAAATGTCGCAATCGTGAGCCACGAGATCGTCCATCACCTGCAAGACTTCGTCCCACTCTTCGCCTAGACCGACCATCATCCCGGACTTGGTCAATACGGTGGGATCCATCTCCTTGGCCCACTTGATGATGCGCAGCGATCGCTCATATACTGCCTGAGGCCGGACCTTGCGATAGAGGCGCGGCACGGTCTCCACATTGTGGTTCAGAATCTCCGGCTTCGCGTCCATCACTTTCTGAAGCGCTTCGCGGCTGCCCATGAAGTCTGGAATCAGCACTTCCACGGAAAGGCCCGGTACCAGTTCCTTGCTGCGGCGAATGGTTCGTGCGAAGATAGCCGCACCACCGTCTGGCAGTTCATCCCGGTTGACGCTGGTAATGACGGCGTGGTTGAGCCGCATGCGCTGGATGGCCCGGGCTACGCGCTCTGGCTCCATCAGGTCGAGGACCTCGGGCCGGCCCGTCCTGATGTTGCAAAAGCCACAACTGCGAGTGCAAATGTCGCCGAGGATCAGGAAGGTGGCTGTACCGCGTCCCCAGCACTCCCCAATGTTGGGGCAGTTGGCTTCCTCACACACGGTGTGAAGTTCCTGCCGGCGCATCAGGTGCTTCAGGCCGGCATAATTTTCGCCCCATGGTGCACGCACTTTCAGCCATGGTGGCCGGCGATGCCGGAACGGCAGGCCGGCCTCATCGGAGTCATGCTCGGACTGTTGTGTGAGTTCAATCTCATCCAGACCAATCAGGGTCATCCAATTTCGTCCTATCGTTGATATTTCGTAGCAACGCACGTTGACTTGCTGTACTGCAGGCCACCTGCAGTACAACTGGATCTGGCCAATGCGCCGTTGCACAAATCCGGCGCACGATCGCTATCCCATTTATACGTCAGGTCACGCGAGAAGTCAATCCAGCCAGCTCAGGCACTTTGACGGAGTCCGCCCAGTCCTGCAGAAACTTTATCAGCAATCGAACGCCGGCCCCTGTGGCACCCTTGGGAGTGTAGTCCTTGGCCTCGTCGGTCCACGCGGTAGGTGCGATGTCCAGGTGTACCCACGGGTAGTCGCCGACAAAGTGGGACAGAAAGGCTGCTCCGATGCTTGCACCACCGTATCGGTTCTTGCCCACGTTCTTCACGTCTGCGACGTCACTCTTGACTTCTTCTTTGTGCTCATCATACAAGGGCAATGGCCACACCCGGTCTCCACTTGCCTCGGCGGCGGCTTGCATTCGGCCGGCCAGTTCCTCGTTATTCGTAAACAGTCCGGTAGCGTAGCGCCCCAGCGCGATCATGCAGGCACCGGTCAGCGTCGCCAGATCGACGATGGCATCCGGCTGATAGCGTTGGGCGTAGGAGAGACCATCGGCCAGGATGAGCCGGCCTTCGGCATCGGTGTTGATGACCTCGATAGTCTTGCCGTTCATGGCCCGGAGCACATCGCCCGGCTTGTCGGCTGCACCGCCTGGCATGTTCTCCGTGGTCGGCACCAGTCCGACGACGTGGAGCGGCAGGTCCAATTCACCGACCGCCTGCATGGCTGCCAGGACGGCGGCCCCGCCCATCATGTCGAATTTCATCTCCTCCATGCCCTTGCTCGGCTTGATGGAGATGCCGCCCGTGTCAAAGGTCAGGCCCTTGCCAACGAGCACAACGGTGTCCAGGTCATCACGTCCAGCGTTATGTTCCAGAATGATGAAGCGAGCCGGCTCTTGTGATCCCTGCGCAACCCCCAGCAAAGCCCCCATGCCCAATTCGCGCATTCGGTCCTCATCGAGGATTTCGCAATGCAGGCCGGCTTCGTCAGCGATGTCCTGGGCAACGCTGGCCAGGTAAGTCGGGGTCGCAATGTTGCCAGGACGATTGCCCAGGTCCCGGGCAAGCTTCACCGCCCGCGAGACGACATGTCCGATCTCAGCCCCCCGCTGAATAGCGTCCACCCTATCAGCGCTGGCCTCCACAATGATCAGGTCCGTGAGTTCAGAGATTATGTCGTCTTCATCTTCCTCAGACTTGAGTTCCCTGAACTGGTATGTCGCCAGTGCGGTGCCTTCCACAGTAGCCTGAGCTGCATCCCGGGGCTCCAACCCACCGACGCCGGCACCGTGCACGATAGTGGCCAGACGCCGGACGTTGAGCCTCACAGCCTGCCTGGCCGCCGCCGCGGACGCTCTGCGGACCCTTTCCAGGTCGAATTCCGCGGCATCCCCAAGCCCAACAAGGATCACGCGTGGGGCCGGCATGGCCCCCCGCGAGTAGAGCACGGCCGTTTCGCCTAACTTCCCCCTGAAGTCGCCGCTGGTGATCAGCTCGGTAATCGCGCCCCCCAGAGCCTTGTCCACTGCTCCGGTTGCCCCACCAGGCCGGGTTACACCCCGAAACAAGTTGACAACCACAGCATCCGCATCGATTTCCTGAATAAACCCCCGTCTAACATCGATGTTCATTAAAGCAATCTCCTTATCTATCTGAGTATGTAGAATTGCAAAGTATTACAGGCTAAAGATCTAGTTAACCCTCAGCCAACATAGTTCCCTCGATCCACTCTTCTCCGTCTGCCCAAACCTCCTTCTTCCAGATCGGTACGCTTTCCTTCAGCCGGTCGATGGCGTAGTGACAGGCCTGGAATGCTTCGGCCCGATGGGGTGATGAGACGGCAATGCCAACGCTGGCATCGCCGATTTCCAGCCGGCCTACTCGATGTACCATCGCAATCTTGATGATGTCCCATCGTTCGCGGATCTCGTCCGCGATGCGCTGCATGGCCGGCACTGCCATCTTAGGATAAGCCTCATACTCCAGGTAGTCCACCTCACGCCCCAGATTATTGTCCCGGACCACCCCAAGGAATGTGCAGATAGCGCCGGCCCCGGGGTCCTCGACAGCTTCGATCAGTTGCTCGATACGAATCGGTTCCCTTACAATCTTGAACATCCATTCCTCTCCGTGACGCTCTGATGCTGTCCCTGAGGTCTCATTCAGCCGTTCCCCCACTTACCGGGGGCAGGAAGGCGACCTCGTCGCCGGCTTGCAGTGCCTCATCCAGCCTGGCATACTCAGCGTTGATGGCAGCCGCCGGCCTGACCTGTGGCAGCCTGGGATACGCGTCCTGCAATTTTTGCCACAGGTCGCCCACCGTTGTCCCTTCCTCGACCTCCCACTTCAGCTTGCCGCTGCCGGCGGCCTCTCGATAGGTTGCAAACAGTCGAACAACTACTTCCATCACCTCTCACTCCATCAGGACGTACAGCCCAAGCGTATTCCAAGTGCGTTGCTCACATCTCGCGTAGAGTCATCGGCGTCACAACCGCCCTGGCGACTTCGGCCACGACGTCGTACCGGCCAAAGGGCGGCATCACATAAGCCCCGTGGATGTAATCCCGGACGGCTTTCAGGAGTTCATGGGTGAGTTGAATGCCCATGTCAAGCCCATCATCGCCGGCCTCCTTCAGCCGCTGGCGAACGTGATCCGGAATGCTGATCCCCGGTACTTCGTGGTGCAAGAAGTCGGCGTGGCGATGATTGTAGAGCGGCAACACACCCATTATGACGGGTACTGGAAACTCGCCGATGCGTCGCAAGACCCGCTCGATGACCTCCGGGTCATAGACCGGCTGTGTCAGCAGAAAATCAGCGCCGCTGTCGATTTTCTTGTCCAGCACGCGGAGCTCCCGATCCAGGTTCTCAGCGCCCGGATCAAAGGCGGCCCCCACGAAAAACGAAGTGGGTTCCTCGATCGGCTTGCCAGTCATATCAACGCCCTGGTTGAAGCCTTTGACCAGCCGGATCAGGCCGGAGGGCACGATGTCGGAGACGGCCGTGGCATCCGGGTAGTCCCCAATCCGCGGGGGGTCCCCCATGACGATGAAGATGTTGCGCACCCCCATGGCATGGGCACCCAGCAATTCCGAGTGGAGCGCCACCAGATTGCGGTGCCGGCACGTCACGTGCAGGATTGTCTCCATGCCAAGCTGATTCTGCACGAGAGTCGCCATTGCCGCCGCGCTCATTCTGGCCTGCGCCCGTGGGCTGTCCGCGATGTTGACCGCATCAACCACACCTGACTCTTTCAACTCGGTCAACTTCGGGATGACCTTGCCCAGATTGAAGCCCTTGGGTGGATCGATCTCCACTGTGACGACGAACTCATGCCCCAGCTTCCTGGCCAGAGTTGTCGGCTCGCGCAACGGCGCAGCGACCAGGGGCGGCGGCTCCGGAAAGGTGATGGTAACCGTTGTCCGGCGCAGTTCTGGCGGTCGCAGGTCCTGAATGGCGTCCCGCATGCGTGCAATGTGCTCAGGAGTCGTTCCACAGCAACCGCCAACGATGACAGCGCCGGCCTCCACCATGCGCTTGGCATAGCCGGCCATATATTCCGGTGATGAGAGGTAGACGAATCGCCCTTCGATGTAGGCGGGGAAGCCGGCGTTGGGCTGGGCTGAGAGCGGTGTGCTGCTTACGGCCGCCATTTGCTCCACCACCGCCAACATCGGCTGGGACCCGACGCTACAGTTCGCACCGATGATGTCCACGCCCAATTCTTCCAGGCGCGCCACAATGCCGGCCGGCTCATCCCCCCGGATCGTTGTCCCATCCTCGCCAAAGGTCATCTGGGCGATAATCGGGACCTCAGCGACAGCCTTGGCAGCCGCAACTGCCTGCTCCATCTCACGCAGATCGGGGAACGTCTCCAGAATCAGTAGATCGACGCCGCCTTCAATCAGACCTTCAATCTGCTCACGGAAGGCCTCGTAGGCACTCTGGGTGGAGATGGAGCCATACGGCATCAGCGGCTTACCCAAAGGCCCGACGGAGCCGGCCACATACACCGGCTGATCGGACCGCCCGGCACATTCTCGGGCGATCTCCGCGCCCCGACGGTTTATCTCGCGGACCTTGTCCTCCAGATCATGCTTTGCGAGCCGAATGCGGTTGGCACCAAACGTGTTGGTCTCGATGATCTCAGCGCCGGCGCGGATATAATCCAGGTGAATTCCGCGCACAATGCCTGGGTTCCGCAGATTCAACTCATCAAAGCAGTGTTCAAATGGGATACCACGGGCGTACAACTGGGTACCCATCGCACCATCGCACAGGATGGGGCCTTGCTGTAACCGTTCAAGGAAAGGTTGAACCATAAGAACGCTACACTCCACTGCTGACTATGCAAAATATGTAACGCACAAACTTGATGCCAGATTCCGTCACAAGAACGGATTCCATATCTTCTCTCGGGCAATAGTCGTCGATGGTCCGTGACCTGGATAGATCACAGTCGTATCGCCTAGAGGCAGCAAGACAGTTCGGATACTGCGCATCAGTCGCTCATAGTCGCCGCCCGGCAGATCGAAACGGCCGATGGAGCCCTGGAACAGAACATCACCCGAGAAGGCCACGCGTCGCCCCCCAGGCACAGCAGGGTCCTCCCCAGCATCGTTTTCAGAGCCTTCGTAGAGGAAAGTGACGTGGCCTGGGGAATGCCCTGGGGTAAACAGCACCCGAAGCACGGTGTTGCCAATGGCAATTTCCTGGCCTTCTTCGAGGTACTCGTCGACCGTTGGTGGATCGCCGCCCGGCAGTCCGAAGTAGGCCAATTGCCGGCCAAAGCTTTCGAGGATTGGCAAATCGGCGGGATGGAGATGAAAAGGCACGCCAGTGGCCTCCTTCAACGCCTCCACGCCGGTCACGTGGTCGAAGTGCGCATGCGTGTTGATGATGCGCCGCAATGTCAGCCCTTCCTCCTTGATGATCCGCATGATCTCCGGTGCCTGTCCTCCAGGATCAATAACCACGGCGTCACGAGTGACTTCATCACCGACGATGTATGTGTTTACCTGAAGCGGCCCAGTTACAAGATGTTTGACGATCATAAACACTTCCCAAAAGAAATCAATGATTCATGGCAGGCGTACACTGCGTTGGCGCGGAGGAGCAGAGCAACAGAACAGAAATGACAACATCCCACATGACTTTCCTGCACCCCAACTCCTCCGCCCCTTCGCACAGAGAGCACTTCTGCTTTTTCAGCCGCGCTGATCGAACGGAACGTAGTGGCGGTCCGTTGGACCAACGTACTTGGCACGCGGGCGAATGAGCCGGTTATCCGCCTGCTGTTCCAGAACATGGCCGGTCCAGCCGGCAATGCGGCTCATCGCAAACAGCGGTGTGAATTGGTCTACCGGGATGCCGGCCGCATACAACACAGGTCCCGAGTAGAAATCCACATTGGGCCAGATACCCTTGGCCCCCAACCGTTCTGTCGCTACATCGGCGATGGTGACCGCGATGTCATGCCACTTGCGGATGCCGGCCACATCTGCCAACGCTTCGGAGCGCCGGCGCAGGATGCGTGCTCGGGGATCCAGCGTTTTGTACACGCGGTGTCCCAACCCCATGATACGCTGACGCGCATCGAGAGCGTTGTTGATCCAGGCCTCTGCTCGCTCCGGCTCGCCCACGTCAAACAGCATTTCCATCACCCGCTGATTCGCGCCGCCATGGAGCGGCCCCTTCAAAGCCCCAATGGCACCCGTAACCGCCGAGTACATGTCCGACTGGGTGGCCGCGATCACACGAGCCGTGAAAGTTGACGCATTAAACCCGTGATCGGCAAGCAACACAAGATACGTATCCACAGCCTGAACAGCGACTTGATTCGGCGCATCCCCAGTGAGCATGAATAGGAAGTTCTCTGCATGCCCCAGGTCAGGGTCAGGCGGAATCGGCTCCTGCCCATTTCGGATACGCTCGTGAGCAGCGATAAGGGTAGGGATCGCGGCTGTCAGTCGCGCAGCCTTCTCCTCGTTTGCCTCGCGGCTCTCGTCCTCGGCTCGCGGGTCGTGCAGTCCCAACGCCGATACGGCCGATCGCAAGACGGCCATGGGGTGTGCATCGGTCGGGAAAGCCCGAATTCCATCGATAACCGGGGCCGGCACTGCTCGATATGCCGCCAGCTTTGCCTTGAACGCGTCAAACTGCTGGGCTGTCGGCAACTCGCCTTGCCACAACAAATAGACGACCTCCTCGTAGGTGGCGTTTTCTGCAAGCTCCTCAATCGGGATCCCCTGGAAAAGCAAGACACCCTTTTGCCCATCGATGAAACTCAACCGAGTCGGCCACAACAATGCCCTCGAGACCTCGAGCAATCTCCTGAGACTTCTCTGCTGCCACAGCTTCCTCCTTTCTCCCGCTCCAATGGTTGAACAGCCATCTACACGAGGTCCATCCCTCGTGAAGTCCCCGTTTCGAATTGTGAAGAAACCAGGTTTTCTCGGTGAATTGACCAGTTGTGAACGAAACATCAGGGGCTATTTTCGTTCACCCTGGCCGGCTATTCAGCAAGAAAACCTGGTTTCCAGAATGCTATACAAGGCGAGACTCTGCAGCTCGCGCCAAAGCCACGTCGGCCCAAACTGCAGATCGGTTGTGCTCTAGGCTTTCTGCAGCAGGATCGCTTTCTTGACCTCGCCGATGGCCTTGGTCACCTTGATGCCTCGGGGGCAGGCGCGTGTACAGTTGTAGATCGTCCGGCAGGCAAAGGCACCATCGCGATCGTTAAGGATGGCAAGCCGTTCAGCGGCTGCCTGATCTCGGCTGTCAAAGATGAAGCGATGGGCCTGTACGATGGCCGCCGGCCCCACAAAGTTCTTGTTCGACCAGAAACTGGGACACGAGGTTGTACATGCCGCACACAGGATACACTTGGTCGTGTCGTCATAGATTGCGCGATCCTCCGGCGATTGGATCCGCTCACGCTGTGGCACCGGGTCGTTGTTGACCAGGTACGGCATAATGGAACGATAATGGGCAAAAAACGGCTCCATGTCAACCACCAGGTCTTTGATGACCTCGAACCCGAGTAGCGGCTCCACAACAACTGGTTGCTCCAGATCGCGGAGCAAGACCTGGCACGCGAGCCGGTTCTCCCCGTTGATCCGCATGGCATCCGAGCCGCAGATACCATGTGCGCAGGATCGTCTGAGGGTGAGCGTGCCATCGTGATACCATTTCACAATGTGAAGCGCATCGAGCACCCGATCAGCCGGATCTGCTTCAATGGTGTATTCACCCCACCAGGGTTTGTCGTCCTTTTCTGGATTGAAACGCTTGATTCGCAGACGATATTGCATGATGACTCTCCGTCAAATCAGTACACACGCTCTTTGGGCTCGAATCTCGTGATCACAACCGGCTTATATTTGATCTCGATGCCGGAATCGGTCTTGTACGCCAAAGTGTGCTTCAGCCAGTTTTCGTCGTCACGCTTGGGGTAGTCTTCACGCGAATGGGCCCCCCGGCTTTCCGTACGATTGAGTGCACAGTACGCAGTCACCTCAGCCAGATCGAGCAAATTGCCTAACTCCCACGCTTCCAGCAAGTCTGTGTTGAAGCGCTTCCCTTTGTCCTCGATCTGCGTATGGCAGTACCGTTCTTTGAGCTCACGAATTGTCTCAAGGGCCTGGGAAATGCCCTCTTCCGTGCGGAAGACGCCGACCTGCTCCATCATAACCTCTTGCATATCCTGTCGGATGTCGCCCACACGCTCGCTACCCTCGTTAGTGCGCAAATGTTCAAGCTGGGCCACAACCTCTTCGGCGGCATCATCCGGCAACGGGGCGAATTCTGCCTGTTTGACGTATTCCACCATGTCCAGGCCGGCCCGCCGGCCAAACACCACGATGTCGTTCAGCGAATTCGTGCCCAGCCGATTAGCACCATGAACAGACACGCAAGCACACTCGCCGGCAGCGTACAGGCCCGGCAGCGGGGTGTTGTCCGGGTCAATCACAACGCGCCCATCAACATCCGTCGGGATGCCACTCATGGCATAATGAGCCGTTGGCTGCACCGGCATCGGTTCATACACCGGATCAACGCCCACGTACACGCGGACAAACTCAGCAATATCCGGGAGCTTCGATTCAATGACCTCCTTGCCAAGGTGTGTGGCATCCAGGTAGAGATAGTTCTGACCATCGATGCCGCGCCCCTCTCGCATTTCAATGTACATGGCCCGCGAGACCACATCCCGTGATGCCAGATCACGCATGGTTGGCGCGTATTTGACCATGAATCCCGGTTCGCCGGTCCCAATTTTGTCTAGTTCCTCATTGTTGCGCAGAATCCCACCTTCACCCCGTACAGCTTCGGTGATCAGGATACCAAGCTTGCGGATACCCGTCGGGTGAAACTGGAAGAACTCCATGTCTTCCATGGGGATCCCTCTGCGCCACAGAATGCCGTTGCCGTCACCAGTCAACGTGTGAGCGTTGGACGTGACCTGCCAGATCCTGCCATATCCACCGGTAGCAAACAAGACAGCTTTGGCATGAAAGACATGGATGTCACCGGTGTCGATTTCATATGCCACCACGCCTTGCGCCACGCCATCGTTCAGGATCACATCCACAACGTGGAATTCGTCGAAGAAGTTAACGCCCTGCTTGATGCACTGCTGATACAGCGTTTGCAAGATCATATGTCCTGTTCTATCAGCAGCATAGCATGCTCGTCGTACAGGCCCTTCCCCGAAGTTTTTGGTGTGACCACCAAACGGGCGTTGATCGATGAGGCCGGCCGGCGTGCGGTTAAACGGCAGCCCCATGTGTTCCAGCTCCAGCACCACATCAATGGCCTCGCGCACGAGAATCTCTATTGCATCTTGATCGCCCAGGTAATCACTACCCTTGACCGTGTCGTACCAATGCCATTCCCAGTGATCTTCTTCCACATTGCCAAGTGCTGCGCCGATGCCGCCCTGGGCAGTACCGGTATGCGAACGTGTCGGATACAGTTTGCTCAAGACAGCCGTATCGACAGCTCTTGAAGCGTAGAGCGCGGCCATTAGGCCGGCCCCTCCGGCACCGACGATTACAACATCATGTTTGTGGTAGTGGTACATCAGTATAACCTTCCTCCTATGTGCCTCTAGCTGCACCGGGAGAACTCACTACACACGGCGACAAACGACCACGGGCGAACAACAGATCTCAACATACGTCGCTGGTCATTCGTCGTCGGTCCGTTCAAGCCGGCGGTTGGAATGAGAAAATGACATATGCCCCCATGGCACCGACCACAACGGCAACCACGTAAACGAACCATTTGACAGCAATCTGCCAGCCGGGGGACCGAATGTAGTCCTTCAGCACCCATCGGGTACCGTTCGTGCCATGCGTCAACGCAAAAATGAGCAGTGACATGTCAAAAACACGCCAAAGAGGATTTTGCCAACGCAAAGCCACGACGTCAAAATTGATGTTGTCAACACCGATTACCAGATGCATCCACAGAAGGTGGAAAACTGCAACTAACAGCAACACCACGCCAGAGACCCGCATGAAAAACCAGGAGTACACTTCCAGCGTGCCAGATGTGGCACGACGCCCAACTTGCTGAATGGCAGCCATTATCTCCTCCTCACAGGATGTGAATTCCAACCAGTGGTGCCAGCATAGCCAGCGCAGCCGGCGCCCAGATGACCAAAGCAGCCCCCAGCACCACCCAGAAGAGCTCAGCTTCGTAGTCCATGGCACTCGGCACAAAATCCAGAAGGATTACACGAGCACCGTTAAAAGCATGGAAGATCACGCTAAAGACGAGGAAAATCTCTAAGATCCGGAACGGGGCAGCCTTATAAATCACAAGGAATCGATTGAATTCCTCTGCTCCGAGGGCCATCAGGAAGATGTCGAGGATGTGCCAGATGAGGAAGAACATGACACCAAGGCCCGTGATGCGATGCAGAATCCAGGCCCACATCCCCTCCCGGCCGCGGTACGCAAGGTACTCACGCAGGCCGGCAGTCACGGCAGACATAATTGAAGCCTCCTTTCAGCAAGATGATGAGAGATTGGATTGGAGTGAACGAGGCAACGGGGAACCTCGTCATACGACAAGGCAACTGCGCACAGCCTTTGTAACGCAATTATATACCCCGGTTGGAACATTGTCAACCATTCACACGCTCAGATCCCGCGGCGGGGGGCGCCGCATTCTGCACAGAAGCGATCGTCAGGCGCGAAGGTGGCACCACATTTGTTACAAAACTTGGCCGGCCCCTCCTCAGTGGCGCGGCTGGGCCGGGTGCGCCGGCCCCCACGCTGACGACGCGCGGTCGGCTCAGCCGGCACCGGTACTGTCTGGCGCGCCCGCCATGCCCCTACGGCAATGAGAGCTAGACCAATCAAAATGACAGCCGTGGCTCCAATGGGCAACCAAAACTGTGTGGTCGAACGGCCAGCGAAGTTCGTTGAAAACCCCGTGCCAGATGGAGCAACTGTCGGCTGGGGCTGTGCCCCTGACTGCTCAGATGCCGCTGGACCGATTACGTCCACCGACAGCCTGTCATCCGACTTGGTGTACGTGACTGTCTGGCGCACAGTTTGCCCCGGTTGCACGTTTTCCACCTGCCGGCTGAAGTAGTTGAGTCCTTGAAAGCCGGCTACTGGCCCCATGAGGGCTGGCTCTCCTCGCAAATTGGAAGCGCCAGCCGGCTGCTGAACGGCAATACCCAGCAGTTTCACCGGCTGCCCACCGACATCGATGTCCACTGTGAACGAGCGGTCAGGCCCAGGGCCGATCACGTCCAGGTAGTATTCCAACTGGAACCTGGCCGTTGTTGGCGTAAAGGTGATCACCTGTTGGTCGCCTTCGATCTGTGGCTGCCACGGCTCATTGATAAGCTGATCTTGATCGTTCAAATGGGCCACCGCATTCACCTGCGCATCTGCTGGAATTGGGAATCGCAGCGGCTGGTCTGGAGGTGCAGAGAGCGTGCCAGTGTAGATGACCAATAGCCGCGGGTCATCGTATTGTGGCCAGAGATCGACTTGAAGTTGCTCAATGGTCGGGCCGGTTGGCTCCTGTGCACTGGCCGGCGAGGCCAGAGCCAGAGCTACCGTTGCCAGCAAGATAGTAGCAGCAATAAAGATGAAACGACCGCCGACGGCCAACCGCGCATCAGCATACCTGGAGATGGTTACCCAGACATGACCTTTACCGACGGACAAGAGATCCGCGACCAACCGTCGGCGGTCAGCGGTCAAATCTTTCAGAGTTATTCCTCCTCCTCGATCATAGCGGCATATTCCGCCGGCGATAGAAGCTTCTCAAGATCAGCCAGGTCGTCGGGCTGCACCACAATCATCCAACCATCACCGTATGGGTCCTCGTTTACGAGTTCAGGGGCATCTTCGAGTTCGGTGTTTGCCTCTACGACGGTCCCGGCAACCGGACAATACAGGTCAGACGCCGCCTTGACTGACTCAATGACCCCGAAAGGTTCCATGAATCCGAAACTGTCGCCTTTCTCCGGCAGCTCGACGTACACGACATCACCGAGTTGGTGCTGGGCGTAATCGGTGATGCCGATTCGGACCAGATCGCCTTCAACTCTAGCCCATTCGTGTTCTTTGCTGTAGCGAAGATCTTCAGGGACACTCATTGTTTCTCTCCTCCCTATGCATGGATGGGTGAACCGACAGCCGCCAGCGCCGCTTCATGTACAGCCTCATGAAGCGTCGGGTGTGCGTGGATGGTAGCAATAATTTCTCCGGGAGTCAACTCCGCCGCTCGCGCCAGAGCAATCTCATGGATGATCTCTGTCGCTTCCGGTCCAACGATGTGAGCTCCCAATATTTCGCCATACTGCCGATCAACAACGAGCTTGATGAACCCCTCGCGGTCATTGATGGCCAAAGCCTTGCCAATGGCCTGGAAGGGGAACTTGCCGACGTCTACCTCATAGCCGGCCTCCCGAGCCGCTTCCTCCGTCATACCGATGCTGGCAACCTGGGGGAGGCAATACACGCAATTCGGGATGTAGCTGGCATCGACCACGTGGGCATCCAGGCCGGCCAGGTGCTCCACAACAGCGACGCCCTCATGCATTGCCTTGTGAGCCAGCATGGGCGGGCCGGCTACATCCCCGATAGCAAACACGCTTTGGACGTTGGTTTGGCCAATGCTGTTGGTCTTGACAAAGCCTTTTTCAGTCTCCACACCTGCGTTTTCCAGCCCCAGGGTCTCCGTGTTTGGCGCTCGTCCAATGGCCACCAGCAGTTGATCGCCCTCGAAACGCACCTCGCCTTTCCCCTCGGACACGGCGATGAGTTGAACACCATCATCTGTAACGTTAAAGCCCTCGACTCGGGTGCCGGTGTGTATCTCGATCCCGCTCTTCCTGAAAGACTTGGCCACCAGGCCCGAGCATTCAGGGTCTTCCAGCGGTAGGACGCGAGGCAGCATTTCGATGATGGTCACTTGAGAGCCGTAGGCATTGTACAGATACCCGAACTCCATGCCCACAGCGCCGGCCCCCATGATTAGCAACCGCCTGGGAACATCGCTCAGTTGCACCGCGTGCCGGCTGGTGATGATGCGTTCACCGTCCGCCTGCATGCCGGGCAATAATCGCGCGCGGGATCCCGTGGCGATGACGATATTGTTCGCCTCCAGAACCCGTCCCTCCGGCGACACCTCGACCGTGTTCGCCGACATCAGGCGTGCCTCGCCGCGCACCAGGTCAACGTTGTTCTTTTTCAGCAGAAACTCGACGCCCTTGACCAGCCGGCGCACGACCTGCCGGCTGCGCTTCACCGCCGGCTCCCATTTCGCCTCCATGTTGTCGAACTCAATGCCAAATGTCCTGGCATCGTTCTTGAGCAGGTTAACGAGCTCGGCGTTCTTCAGCAGCGCCTTGGTGGGGATGCAGCCCCAGTTCAGGCACACGCCGCCCACATCCCCCTTCTCGACGACGGCGGTCCGCAGGCCAAGCTGGCCGGCCCGGATGCCGGCCACGTAGCCACCAGGGCCGGCTCCAATGATTACGACATCATATTGATCACTCACGCGGAATAACCTCCAACGAAATTGGCGATTGGAGAGCAGGGATTGATTCGCCCTCCTGCCTTACACTAACAGTGACATCGGGTTCTCAAGCACGCGCTTGAGTTCCGCCAGAAACCGCGCCACTTCCGCACCGTCCACGACCCGGTGATCGGCAGACACCGTTGCCCGCATGATCTGGGCGACGGTGACCTGGCCATCGTGCACCACAGGTGTCGGAGATACTGCCCCGACGGCCATGATGGCCGCCTCCGGCGGATTGATGATGGCGACGAATTCATCCACGCCGTACATGCCCAAATTGGAGATAGTGAAAGTGCTGTCCACCTGGAAGTCTTCGGCCCGCAGCCTACCCTCCCGGGCCCGGGTGACCTTGTCTCGCGTCTCGTGGGCGATTTGGGAAAGGCTTTTCTGGTCGGTATTGGGG
>CAYYSH010000033.1:0-14689 GCA_964474265.1 uncultured Anaerolineales bacterium | reverse complement strand
GCTCCTCCACCATTCAACGTCTTGTCCTGGCCGTGGCAACACGAAATTGCCGGTCACGCTGTTTTCGAATCCAACGCAGGAAACGGCGCATCTCAGGCGTCTGCCGCAGGGCTTCCAGGCTGTTCAGTTCGCCGGCCAGGGTCTCATTCGTGTACAGGGCGTGAATCTGTTTGTGACACGGGATGCACAGCTCGGCGGTGCGCCGGCCACCATGCTCCCGGGGTGTCAGATGGTGTTGCGTGGTCTTGCCGACCTCACGGTGACAGAGTTCACAGATTGGCATATTCTTGATTATACCACGGCCCGTGCGTATGTGCACGTGGAGCCCAATTCTGGCAGAGCGTGGATTTGCATTTTCCGAACGAACGTTCTATAATACATGAGACCAAAACCCGCCTTGTGAGCACGGTGGGTGGATGGGCCTGGATTGGGCCTGCTGGCGAGGCCCCGGCGTCGCGTATCGATTGCAGGCACATTTGCGTTTTAAGGAATGCGCTCGGCGCGCTCCAGAAACGAGATACAATATGTAGTACCCAAACTGGATGGATCATACTACATCCTGTGTTTTTTGAATTGGCACGAACTTCGGTAAACTGAGACAAACCTGGTGTTCGCGAGAGACAGTTTTTTCGCGGGAGAACATTATGGCTACAGCACAGCAAACCTACGACGCCAGCCAGATCAAGGAACTCGGATTCCCCGAGGCGATCCAGAAACGCCCTGGCATGTACATTGGAGGGCGAAGCAACCTGCATCACCTGCTGGCGGAAGTTGTGGACAACTCCATCGATGAGGCGATGGCCGGCTACTGCACGCGCATTGATGTTGTGATCAACAAGGATGGCAGTGCGCGCGTCGATGATAACGGCCGGGGTGTCCCGGTTGACATCCACCCCGAAAGCGGGAAGTCAGCGCTGGAGATGGCTTTTACCAAGCTGCACACGGGTGGCAAGTTTGACTCTGACAGTTACTCGACCAGCGGTGGCCTGCATGGCGTGGGAGTCAAGGCCACCAACGCGCTGAGTGAGTGGCTGGTCGTGACTGTCCGGCGCAATGGTGTGTTGTACCGGCAGCGCTATGAGCATGGGTATGTGAAGACTCCCGTGCAAATCCTTGATCCCAGGACGGAAAAGGTGATCGGTGAGGTTGGGAAGCGCGGCTCGGCGACAGCAATCAAGAAGCATGCAGACAGGAAACTGGGGACGGGCACGACTGTTGAGTTCATGCCGAGCTCAGAGTACCTGGAAGTGACCAAGTTCGACTTCGCCGCCATTGCCCATCGGCTTCAAGTGGCTGCCTTTCTCATTCCGGGTCTCACCCTGACGCTGACCGACTACCGCGACAAGGAGCCGCGCCGGCGGGAATACTGCTACGAGGGCGGTCTCGTAGCGTACGTGAATCACCTGAATGAAGGTCGCAAGGTGATCCACAGCAAGCCAATTCGAATTTCTGGCACCACAGAGAGCGGCGCGAAGGTCGAGGTTGTTCTGCAATATCATGACGCCGACGACGAGGAAATCCTCTCGTTTGTGAACACCATTCCGACCAGCGATGGTGGCACGCACGTGTCGGGTTTTCGGGCAGCGCTGACCAAGGCGATCAACGTGTTTGGCCAGGAGAAGAAGCAGATCACGGATAAGGACAGTGTGACTGGTCGCGACACAGTGGCCGGCCTGACGGCAGCGTTGTCGGTGCTCATGCCTGAACCAGAGTTCACCTCGCAGACAAAGACTCAGTTGGGCAATCGGGAGATGCACGGCCAGGTCATGTCGCTGGTGTACGAGGGATTGCTGGAACAGTTCCGCAAGGACGTGTCCCTTGGGCGCAGGATTGTTGATCGGTGTCTGGCGGCCGCCCGCGCCCGCGAGGCTGCTGCCAAAGCCCGCAGTCTGGTCATGCGCAAGAGCGTGCTGGATGTGGTGGATACTGGGCTGCCGGGGAAGCTGGCTGATGTCGCCAAAGGCGCGGATACCGCTCAGACGATTCTGTACATTGTGGAGGGTGATTCAGCCGGCGGGAGCTGCAAGCAGGCGCGGAATAACCAGTACCACGCGATCCTGCCCATTCGGGGCAAGATTCTGAATACCGAGCGCGCCCGCCTGAACCGCGCACTGAGCAACAATGAGATCAAGGCCATTGTGTCGGCGGTGGGCGCCGGCGTAGGCCGAGATTTCCGCGTGGAGGACATGCGCTACGGCGGTGTGGCCATCTTCGTCGATGCCGATGTGGACGGCCTGCACATCATGACGTTGCTGCTGACGTTGTTCTGGCGCTTGATGCGCCCGATGATCGATGAGGGCCGGCTGTACATCGCCAAAGCGCCGTTGTACCAGATCAGCAACGGGCGCAAGACCCGCTACGCCTACTCTGACTGGGAACGAGACCAGATTCTGAATGAGTGGGGACGCAACGGCATCACCATTCAGCGATACAAAGGCCTGGGGGAGATGAACCCGTCGCAGCTCAAGGAGACCGTGTTCCATGTCCCAGAAGTGAATGGCGTCAAGACGCCGTTCGCGAACCGGAACCTGTACCGGGTCACGGTGGAGGACGCCCACCGGGCGAACCAGATGGTGGATCTGTGGATGGGCGCGCGTGTCGGTCCGCGCAAATCTCGCCTGATGAAGGTCTGGGACGCCGAGCAGTCTTATGACGAGAACGGTGAGCCGTACGACGAAGAAGACGAGGACAGTGACCAGTGATCAGTTATCAGTGATTGGTGGTCTGGTGGTGAACACAGGTCACTGATAACTGAGTGCTGAAGCGAGGGACGGCAGAGATGCTTAAAGAGCTAGAGATACAGACACTCTCTTTTACACCCGAACTGGATCGGGCATATCGGCTGTACGCTGCTAAGACCATCGAAGACCGGGCATTGCCAGACGTGCGGGATGGCTGCAAGCCTGTGCAGCGGCGCATCCTGTATGCCATGTACGACATGGGCCTCCGATCCGACCGGCCACACCGGAAGTGTGCGCGCATCGTCGGTGAGGTGTTGGGTAAATATCACCCGCATGGTGATCAGTCCGTGTATGGCTCGCTGGTGCGTCTGGCACAACCCTTCTCGATGCGTGAGGTGTTGGTCGATGGTCAGGGAAACTTCGGATCCATCGACGGTGACAGCGCGGCGGCAATGCGCTACACCGAAGCCCGCCTGAGTCCTCTTGGCGAGACCATGCTGCAAGATATCGGCATGGAGACCGTGGACTTCACCGAGAACTTTGACGGCTCGCTGATGGAGCCGACGGTGCTGCCGGCGGCCTTCCCGAACTTGCTCGTCAACGGCGCATCGGGCATTGCTGTGGGGATGGCGACCAATATCCCGCCCCACAACCTGGGTGAAATCGCTGACGCCATCGTGTACGTGGTCCAGAATTGGAAGCGGCGGGATAAGATCACCACCGAAGAGTTGATGAAATTCGTTCCAGGTCCGGATTTCCCGACCGGGGGCCTCATTTATCGCTATCGCGACATAGGCGGCGAGATCAGGGACACGATTCACGCCGCGTACGACCAGGGCCGCGGCCGGATGGTCACCCAGGCCCGTATGCACGTGGAAGAGATTGGTGGCGGCAAGGCTAACATCGTCATTACTGAGCTTCCGTACAATGTCCAAAAGATCACCGTGATGGAGCGGATCGCCAAGGAGGTCAAAGACGGGCGTATCGGCGGCATTACGGACTTGCGGGACGAGAGTGACTTCGACAAGGGCATGCGGGTGGTTGTCGAGGTGTCTCGAACAGCGAAGCCGCATGAAGTCATGGCCGATCTGTTGAAATACTCGCAGCTTCAGGAGACGTTTGGCTGCAACAATCTGGCCCTGGTACCCGATCCTGAGCGAGGCGGTGTTCGCCCGCAACGGCTCTCCTTGCGGGACATGCTGGTTCACTTCATCGATTTCCGGCTAGAGGTCATCGAGCGCCGGACGCGTTACGAGTTGGCACGGCGGGAACAGCGTTTGCACATCGTGGAAGGTCTGTTGAAGGCGCTGGCGAATATCGATGAGGTGGTCAAGATCATCCGGCGCAGCCGCCGGCCCGAAACAGCACGCACTAACCTGATGCGCAAGCTCAGCCTCACCGAGATCCAGGCACAGGCGATTCTGGACATGCCGTTGCGCCGGCTAACCTCGCTCGAAACGAACAAGCTCCAGGATGAGGAGAAAGAGCTCAAAGCACGAATCCGCTACCTGAAAAGCCTGCTACGCAGCCAGAAAAAGCGGCTGGAAGTTGTGATCGAGGAGACGAGGGAGTTGAAAGAGCGCTTTGCCACACCGCGCCGAACAGTGATCCTGGATTCCGAGGATGCCGTGGCCGGCGCTCACGTCGTCACCGAGTCTGACCTGCGCATGCCAGAGGGTCCCCAGATCGTCGTGGTCACAACAGCCGGCGTTGAGCGGCGGGACAGCCGAGGTTTTCGGTATGCGCCATCGAGTGGCATCACCAGCCGGGCCACGACCAGCCATCTGATTCAAGTTCGGGCTGATCCCACCGATGAGGTCATGTTGATCTCTAGCAAAGGCCGGGCATGGCGCAACCAGGTTGGCTTTGTGCCAGAGAAGGCGAGTTTCACACAGATGGGTCTGCGAAAGGGTGAGTACATCGTGGGTGCAGCGGTCCTGCCGGCTGCAGGGGCTTATCTGGTGACTGGCACGCGCGCCGGCCGGATCAAGCGCACGCGCGTAGAAGATCTCTCGCTGACCAGCGGTAACTGGGCGACTGTAGTTGGGTTGCCGGATGAGAACGATGAGGTGCTTTTTGCCGCAGTTGTCGGAGATGGCGCGGAGGTTCTCTTTGCCACCGAGGGCGGCCAGGTGCTCCGCACCAGCACCGACGAGGTCAATCCGCAAGCCAGTGGCACAGCTCGAGGCGTGGCCGGCATCAACTTGAAGCAACGCGATCGGCTGATCAGTGGGGCCGTAGTCCCGGCTGATGAGGTGAACAAGACGTGGGTGTTCATCGTCAGCGAGAAGGGCTACGTGAAGCGCGTGCCGCTGAAGGAGTACACCCGGCAGGGGCGTGGCACGCAGGGGGTGCGCACGCTGAACATAACTGGCAGTACGGGGAAGGTGGCTGCTGTAGCAGTCGGGATGCTGGACGGCGGGCTGGATATTATCTTCGCTGACGGGAAGCGCCAGCACATGCCGGCGAAGAGGGTCCCGGCCGAGAACCGCTACAATCGGGGGAAGAAGCTGATCAAGGTCAGCAAAGCCGGCGCACCGATAGCGATGGCAGTCGTCATATAGTTGTCTGCGTGAAGTGTGAGGCGTGAAACGCAAAACGTGAAACGTGATGATATGGCGATGGGCACAGCATCACGTTTCACGTTTTATGGAAATCAAAGTACCCCCGGCAGGACTCGAACCTGCGCACCTGGCTCCGGAGGCCAGCGCTCTATCCACCTGAGCTACGGGGGCTACTTTCCATTCTCTTCTGTTGTGTGTTGCAATTGTAGCACAGCCGGCCCGAGGGGGCAAATCCGATGCCGGGCAGGATCACCGGATGAATTTGGGTGTCAGAGTTGCTTCCGGCGTCGGCGTTTCAATGGCTGTGATGTTCACATCGACCAATTCAGGCAGCGTACGAACCTGCAGCGACTCGCGGCCAACCTGCACTGTTGGCCGAATGCGATGCCGGCCTGGTTGACGACCAGACAGATCCAGAATCACCAGGATATCCTCTTCAGTCAACGCATCCAGGTCTGGAACGGGTCCAGACAGGAAGACCTGGATACGCGGAGGAGACACTTCAACCCGAAGTCCTGGTTGCAGGTTCTGAATCAAGGGTGAGACCTCAAAGTCACGACCGCCAGTGAATGGGCTGACCTCAACCCTGACAGTCACGGTGTGTTGAGTTGGGTCGACTAACTGAAGCCCTGCCGGCACACGAATGGGTACCTGGACCTCCACCAGGTCTTTAGCCCCCTGAATGCTTACCGGGTCCGTCTCGACGTATCCAGGCGCATTCTCAATGCGAGACTTGGGGCCCGTGAGCACAACCGTTTGGGGCTCTACAGAGATGCCGCTGGCGTAGTACCCGGATGCCACTGTTCCGCTGATCACGGGCGTGACGGCCACCTCCTTCCGGCGTCCCTCAGGTACAATTGAGACTATCACGTTCACCCGATGGGGCTCCAACGTCACGCCGGTGACAAGATTGCCGTCCGCATCCACGGCAACCAGCGAGACCTCCTTCTGAACGGTCGAGTCCTCGTTAAAGAGGTAGATGTCAGCACGTGCGGCGCTCACCTGATTGACCAACGAGCGCGGACCAGAGACTTTGACCTGTTGTGGATCGGCAACCGGGGGTTCTGCCTGGTACCCGATAGCCGTGCCGCCCTGAAGATTCAGATCCACAGGCACCAACCGTTCTGCTGCCTCATCCAGCCGGACCGAGATACGGTTCGGCGTCCAGCCCAACACATTGACCCTTTTTTGTGCGCATCGCGGACATTGCACCTGCACCGGAACTTCGTGCCGGCCAGGCGAGAGCCCTGACAGGTCAACATACGCCTCGAAGTCCGACACCGACAGCCGTTCAATGAATTCCTGTGGTGCACGCACCTCCACGACCACGCGCTCACTAAGTTGATCAAAGAGTACCAGCTTGTCAGGGATATTGGTCGCTTCAATGATGAGGCCCCCTTGTGGGAAATTCTTCCTAACTGGCGGTCCCTGCCCCTGATTAACAGCAACCATCCAGACCATTACGGCCAGGAGAAGTGCTAGAAAGAGTGAGCCTAAGTTGTCGATCAACGAATCAAACATCTTGAGCTACTCTGTCTCGATGACAGTAGTGCCTTCCAGGAGGGCACCGTCACTTGATTCATCTTCCAGTCCACTATCGCCGTCAGTTGAGGCTGTCACTGGAACTCGCCGGATTGGTCGTAACAGGTCAACGAAGCGCCGTTCTCGACTTGCATACCAGCGGTGTAGCAGACGCGCCAGCCTTCCATCGTCCAGGTTGCGGACCATGCGGCCAAAGCGAGCAACGGAGATGGCACCGGTTTCCTCTGAGACGACGACTGCGATGGCGTCGGAGACTTCCGTCACCCCGATGGCTGCCAGGTGCCGGGTCCCCATGTGGCGGTCAGCCGGCGGGTTCGACGGCAAGGGGAGTACAGCCGTTGCAGCGATGACCCGATCACCGCGAACAATGACTGCGCCGTCGTGAAGTGGCGTCTTGGGGTGAAAGATCGTGATCAGGAGATCGCTGGAGATCACCGCATCCATCTCGATGCCCGTCTCCGCGATGTTCTGTAGTCCGGTTTCCTGCTCGACAACAATCAGGGCCCCGTGCCGGCGATCTGAGAGCTCACGCGCAGCGCGCCTGATGCTGCTGATTACGCGCGTCGTGGCTTCTTCCGTCGTCCGGCGCGGCACAACACCGGCTCGGCCCAGCCGCTCAAGCGCCCGCCGCAATTCGGGTTGGAAGATGACCGGTATGGCCACCAGCAGAGCAGTCAGAGTATGGCTCACCAACCAACCAAAGGCGATCAGGGTGTCCAACACGCCGGTTGTGACCAGGATGATGATGAGCGTCACAACGATGAGGCCGCGCATTAACTGCACAGCCTGGGTCCCTCGAATCGCGTACAACAAGGCGTAGAAGACCGCCGTTACCAGCGCGATGTCGATCGGGGTGCTGGTCCACCTGAACTGCGAGAACGTCCAGCCAATATAATTCTCAATATTCAGTAATACTTCCCGTAATACGTCGGCCACTTTCGGATACTCCCTTGCCAGTCATCAGCAACCAGTGAGTCACGTTAATAATCGCGGTTCATGCAACAATGATAGCCGCTTGCTGATGATTGGCTTTAGATTTCTATCGACTTGCCATCAACTCCACCAGAATCGCTTTCTGGGCATGGAGCCGGTTTTCGGCCTGATCGAATACGATGGAATGTGGGCCATCTACCACCTCATCGGTGATTTCTTCGCCGCGGTGTGCCGGTAAACAGTGCATCACCACGACGTCGGAGCTGGCTGCTTCAACGAGTGCCTGATTGACCTGGTATGGCGGGAACACCTTGAGGCGCTCTGCGCGCTCCTCCTCTTGCCCCATGCTGGCCCACACGTCGGTGTAAATCACGGCCGCATCCGCCACTGCCTCGACCGGGTCATGGGTGACGGTGATTTGGGCGCCTGTCTGAGCGCCGATTCTCTGGGCCTGGGCAACCACGGCCGAATCCGGTTCATACCCTTCGGGGGTGGCCACGGCCACGTGCATGCCGGCCAGTGCCCCACCGAACAGTAGTGAATGAGCCACGTTGTTGCCATCGCCCACGTATGCCAGCTTCAAGCCGGCCAGCGTGCCGTAGTGCTCGTAAATGGTGAACAGGTCTGCCAGCCCCTGGCACGGGTGATTGAAGTCCGACAGGCCATTTATCACCGGCACCGACGAGTGGTCGGCGAGTTCTAAAATGTGTCTGTGGGCGAAAACCCGCGCCATGATCCCGTCTACATATCGCGACGTCACGCGTGCCACGTCGGCCACGCTCTCCCGCACACCCAGTTGAATCTCGCTAGGTGAGAGGTAGAGGGCGTGTCCGCCTAGATGCAGCATGGCGACATCGAAGGAGACACGAGTTCGCAGCGACGGCTTCTGGAAGATCATGCCCAGTACTTTTCCAGACAGTCGTGGCGTGTTGCCGCCGGCCCGCCACTCTTCCTTCAGCTCTCTTGCTAGCTCCAGCAAATCATGCAACTGGGCCGGCGTGAGGTCGGCCAGCGAGATAAAATTGTCTATGCGGGTTGTATCACTCATTCTATTATACCACTCCTGCTGTCGGGTCACCAGTGATTGCCAAACGGTCCCCCGATTCGCTATTCACTGACCACTGGATTGCGCAGTACACCGATGCCTTCGATCTCGACCTCCACGATGTCACCCGGGTGGATCGGGCCGACGCCGGCCGGCGTACCGGTCATGATGACGTCCCCCGGCTCCAGGGTCATCACGCTACTGGCCGTGGCGATAAGGGTCGGGACGTCGAAAGCCATCTGGGAGGTGTTGCCGTTTTGGCGTACCTCGCCGTTGACACGTGTCACGACGGAGACATTAGCAGGGTTCAGATCGGTTTCGATCCATGGGCCTAAGACGCAGAAGGTATCAAACCCCTTGCCACGAACCCATTGCTTTTCCTTTCGCTGCAGGTCTCGCGCTGTCACATCGTTGCCACAAGTGTAGCCTAGCACGTAATCCAGCGCGTTCTCAGGCGTGGCTTTCCGCACTCGTTTGCCAATAACCACCACCAGCTCACCCTCGTGGTGCACTTCTTCAGACAGGCTGGGATACACAATGCTGGCCCCCGGTCCGATGACGGCGCTGGGCGGCTTAAAGAACATCAACGGCTCATCTGGAACCTCGGACGACATCTCCGCAGCATGTTCGAAGTAGTTCTTGCCGATGGCAATGATCTTGCTGGGCGCCACCGGGGCCAGCAGTTCCAGTTCTTCCAAGGTGCCAACACGCTCGCCACGAGCCGGCGACTCAAATGGCGATCCCTTCAGTTGATATACGTCTTCGCCTTCCACAACGCCATAGCTTACGGCATCATTGAAACGGAATCGAACGAGCTTCACAGTATCTGTTCCCTCCTTAGAACAATCGGACGTTGTTGATCACTAGCTCAAACTCGGTACCTAGAAACTCTGCGGCGCGTCGGGCCATCACCATGCGGTCAATGAAGATCTCGAAGTACTCCATGATGCCGGCCACACTGGTGTCAATGTCTAACTCCAACGTGATAGTTCGATTCTCCCCATTCACACGGACAAAGGAGCGCGTGGCTGCAAAGTTCACCCGGTCGTGGATGTCGTATTTCAGCGGATCTGTCTCCTGCACACGGCTGCGGTGCACGTCGCTCTTGTCTGCAATAATGACAGCCGCTGCAATCGGCGACGTGAGGTCACCGCGCTCCTCTTCATGGTTGCCGATAGCGCCCATCACCAACGCAATCTCGTCGTAGGACATTCCGAGGCGGTCCAGCACCTGCATCGCGATGATAGCACTGGACTGGGCGTGCATTTCCCGATGAATCAGGTTCCCGCTGTCGTGCAGGTAGCCGGCAATGGCCGCCAGATGACACATGCGCTCCGGATACCCCAGGCGATCGAGAATGTTGTAGGCAATGTGCGCCACCAGATTTGCATGGCGTTCACCGTGCTCAGTATACCCGAGGGCATCCAGTTGCCGGTTGGCCGCCTTGAGAAAAGCGATCACCTGAGGGTCAACGGCAACCTGCTCAACCGTAATCAGTGGCGTCTCGTCACCGAGTTCCTGGATGATCGCACGCACCTGGGCATTCACTGCATGACCTTCAGCTTCGTCTATGCTCTTCTCAATAACTTTCGGACTATCTGTCATAGGTTACTCCCCAGTAACGTTCATGGCACCTGCATTGATGTCCATGCTATGGGCGTACATGCCCATCGCCCCTGATAATCCACTTGTAAGTGGTGAGCTCTTTGAGCCCCATCGGGCCGCGGGCGTGCAGGCGCTGGGTGCTGATGGCGACTTCTGCTCCCAGGCCGAACTGGCCGCCATCGGTGAAGCGAGTGCTGGCATTGACAAATACTGCGGCAGCATCCACCTCGTTCAAGAACCGCTGAGCCGAGTGGTAGCTCTCGGTCACGATGGCTTCGGAATGGCCTGTACCGTACTTGTAGATGTGATCCAGGGCTTCATCCAGGCTGTCTACGATCCTGACCGAGGCCACCAGCGACAGGAACTCTTTGCCGAAGTCATCATCGGAGGCTGGCCTGACTCCATCACCGTCGCCCAGGATGGCCAGTGCCGCGGGATCGCATCGCAGTTCGACGCCGGCCTCACGCCAGCGCCGCGCCACCGCCGGCAAGAACGCCGCAGCCACATTCCGATGCACCAACAGCGTGTCCAGCGCATTGCAGACAGTTGGACGCTGGACCTTGGCGTTGTACACGATCTCCAACGCCTTATCCAGGTCGGCGGTCTCATCCACGTAGGTGTGGCAGACGCCGATGCCTCCTGTGATGACAGGGATCGTAGCATTTTCAATGGCAAAGTGGTGTAGGCCGGCGCCTCCACGCGGAATGATCATGTCGATATACTCGTTGGCACGCAACATGTCGCGAACCAGTTCGCGGTCCGGAGTTTCGATCAGTTGCACAGCGCCTTCGGGCACGCCGGCCTGGGTGATGGCACGCTGCACGAGGCCGGCCAGCGCCTGGTTGGAACGGCGTGACTCCTTGCCACCGCGCAGGATGACCGCGTTGCCCGACTTGAGAGCGAGCGCTGCAATGTCGACGGTCACGTTGGGCCGAGACTCGTAGATCACTCCCAGGACGCCAATCGGTACCCGTTTCTTGCCGACTTGCAGGCCATTCGGTAACGTGCGCATGTCGAACACCTCGCCCGTTGGATCGGGGAGCGCTGCAACGTTCCGTACATCGCTGGCCATGCCGTCGAGCCGGCTCGGGGTCAAGAGGAGCCGATCCAGCATTGCCTGGCTCAGGCCGGCTGCCTGCCCATCGGCCAGGTCTTGCTCGTTGGCCGCCAAAATCGCGCCTTGCTCTGTTTCCAATGCCGTCGCGATCGCTTCCAACGCGGCGTTCTTCACGAAGGTTGAGAGGAACGCCAGCCGGCGAGCGGCCTGCCGGGCTGCTTTTCCTTTGTCAATGAGTTCCTGATACGTCAACTTCATCCTCCCGGGTTTTCAGTATCACACATCAATGATTTCACCGCTGATAGTCGTTCCATCAACCGTCAGCATGCCGACGGTCGCTCTGGCGCCTCGGCCGGTGGCCGTGCCAGGGTTAAAGAATAGCACACCCTGTTGTTGTTCGTTGTCAGCCCAATGTGTATGCCCGTAGACAATGCAATCAACTGGCTCATCGAACTGACTCAGCAGGTAGCTGCGGAGAGCGTTCAGATCGTGCCGGCTCAGAATGTCCCCGGAGACCCCGTGTCCGTGGAGCAGACCGATGCGGAGGCCTTCCACGTCGTGGACTGTTTTCAGCGGGAGTTGTGTTTTGACTTCCGGGTAGTCCATGTTGCCGCGAACCGCCGATACCGGCGCGATCTTTTCCAGCTCGTGTATGACAGCCGTCGTCACGAGATCGCCGGCATGCAGAATGTGGTCCACACCGGCAAAGACCTGAGAAATACGTTGTGACAGGCCGGCCGGGTTCGTCAGGTGGGTATCGCTGATCACGCCAATTCGGACTGTCATGTCAACCTCTCTCCCAACGTCAATCTGAGCTGCTTTCCAATTCCAAAATACCCTCTCGCCGAGCGTACTGGCGGTCACACGCAGAGCAAATCAGGGTGCTATCCCCCGAGTCCAGACGTTCACTCCCGCAAAACGGACATCGCAGAAGCTCTACGAGCGCCGGCGGCGTGCCCCGGTCCGTGAGAGTGCCCGGCTTGCGCGCCCAGATCAGGTCGTAGTAGGTCTGCCACGGTTTGGTCCACACCCGTTCGAGGCCGAGATCGACCAGCATTGATTCCAATTGGGCCGGCTTGAATGCCCGGCCTGGCATCAGGTAACGTTCCCAGCCGATGCGATTCGTCACCAGGAAGCTGCCCCCCGGGCGCAATACCCGGACCATTTCCGCCAAGGTCTCTCTGGGCCTGGGCAGAAATTCCAAGGCCTCGATACACGAGACCGCATCAAAACATTCGTCCACGAAAGGTAGCCGTGTGGCGTCTTTCCACACCAGCGTCATCCGTCCTGTGTAACGCTGAGTTTTGTGCCGCGCGATTGCCAGCATCTCACGTGATGCGTCCAGGCCAACTACGTGGCCATCGAATGTCAACTGTCGCAGCAGGCTGAGCGCCATTCGGCCTGTGCCGGTCGCGACATCCAACACTAGCGGGTGTCGGACGTCGCTCAAGTCGCGTGCCATTGGGATGCCCAGGAACCAGGCATCCTCAGTTGGATTGAATTCTTTGACAACGTCGTATGTGTCGGCTCCTCGGTCGTACAGGAATGTGACCAGCCGGCGCCCGAAGTATGCGCCCTCCGTTATCACAACCGCCCAGTAGCCGAAGGCCACTGCGAGTGCCACGCCGCTGAGTGCAATCAGCCAAAGCGGTACTTCCATGTGCCAGTTTCAGGTTGGCAAGATGTGGGTTGAAAGTTATAGCGAAAAGTCAGAGGTGATAACGGCCATCGCAACCTGCTTCACTCTCAACTTTCAACCACAACCAGATCATCCCGATGGATCACGACCGCGCCGTAATCGTAGCCCAGAACTTTCTCGATTTGATCCGACTGCAACCCGTGGATGCGGGTCAGGCTGCCGGCCCCATAGTTGGTAATGCCACGCCCAATCTCCACACCCATCTGATCAACGACACGCACGGTCTCCCCCCGCTCAAAATGCCCTTCAACGGCTGTCACGCCGACGGGCAACAGGCTTTTTCCGTTTTTCAAAAGCGCACGTGCAGCCCCTGCATCGACGACCACAGTCCCGCGAGGCGGTTCTGCCAGAATCCAGCGTTTGCGACTTTCGACTCGACTGGCCGTTGCCCTGAATCTTGTGCCAATGGCCTCGCCGGCCACCAGTCGTGGGATCACGTTGTCCACATCGCCGGCGGCGATCACCACCTCGGTTCCCGAGCGCGTCGCGAGTTCCGCCGCTTCGATTTTCGTGATCATCCCGCCCACACCACGGCCGGTCGTCGTGGAGCCGGCCAGTTCACGGATGGTGTCGTCGATCATGGGCACCTCTGGAATAAGCCGTGCATTCGGGTCCAGCCGGGGATCGGCGGTGAAGAGGCCGGCTGTGTCTGTCAGCATGATCAGCAGGTCAGCGTCCACCAGGTTCGCGACCAGCGCCGACAGGTTATCGTTGTCCCCGATCTTGATCTCTTCGACTGCGACCGTGTCGTTTTCATTCACGACTGGCAGAACGCGCTGCCTGAGAAGGGCCATCAGCGTGTTGCGCGCATTCAGGTAGTGACTGCGATGAGCCAGGTCGCGCCGCGTCAGTAGTGCCTGGGCCACGGTGATGTCATACAAATCGAACAGTTGGGCATACAGGTGCATCAGCCGGCCTTGCCCCACGGCTGCAAGAACCTGCCTGAACGGAATGTTCTTGTCCAATTTCGGAAATCCCAGCACCTCGCGGCCGGCCATGATGGCCCCCGACGAGACCAGGATCATTTCCCGACCCTCTGCAAACAGCCCAGCCATCTGTCGGACAAGATCGAGGATCTGAGGCCGGTTCAGTCGGTCTGTGCCGGCAGTCAAGACGCTGGTGCCTAGTTTTACAACAATGCGCTGATATGCCATATGCGAATGTTCCGCAATACACATGCCAGTCGCCGGCCATCGGATTTAACGATCACTGAGTTCAAAAGTGCCTGACGGCCAGGCCTAGAGCCACGGTCAGCATCACCCCCATGAACATCCACTGGGTGGTGCGCAGATACCAACGAACGCGCTGTCGGTCAAGATACGGTTGATACAGGAGTTGAGCCAGGACGAGTATCGCGGCCGCGCCGGCCAGGACCGGCCGGTGCCATGCAGTGAGCAGCACCACCCCCACAACCTGGGGCAATATCACGAGAGTGGGGCGCGCGATACCTCGAAGCGGTTGACCCAGGGTGAGATTCCCGTAGTAGGCGACCACGAACAGTAACCCCACTGCCAGTGCAGTCCCGTGATCGCCAGCCCAGGCAATGACCGAGAGTGCGAACCC
>CAYYSH010000032.1:2946-15205 GCA_964474265.1 uncultured Anaerolineales bacterium | reverse complement strand
GTTACTGAGAACTGGGCTGCGGAGAATCTCCCGGAGGAGGTGATGCGTTACCCGGTGTATGTGTTCCCTGTGTCTTGAGAGCGGCCGGTCACGCCTCGGTCATGGACGGGCAGTACTGCCGTCGAACTCCCCAAGACGCACAAGCCGCCAGCGATTGTCTATGAGCCGATAAGTGCGCTCAATCTCGTATTGCAGGCCGGCCACATCGACTTGCACAATTGCATCAATCTGATTACCATCTTCACTGACGACGTAGTGACTGAGTTTCATGTGGCGTCTCTCAGGTGCAGTAGCGCGGAATGTAGCTTGCAGTGCCTTGAGACGCCAACTGGGCGTGTAGCGCGGCAGAAGCGATCGGAATAAGTCCCAATCACCTTGCTGCCAGGCCCAGGCTTCTACGTCCAGCCGGCCCTGAATTTGGGCTTCCAGCATTGCTGTCGTCTTCTGCAACCGTCCCAGATAAAAGCCTGTCGTCCAGGAAGCAGCCAACGCTACAAGGAAGATTGCCAGCCAGGTCCATCGCCGGCCGCTGGAGGCCGTAGAATGCACCGGCGTGGAAATCGAGCGCGTCTCAGCTAGTTCACTTGCGACATCATCGTCACCGAACTGCCAGTCCATCGGTTCACGTTTCATCATCTGCATCACAACGAGTGACGATTATACCATTTGTTCAGCAGAGCAACAAAACCGACAGCCCTGCGTTCAACCATGGCAAGCCGGTTAACCCGGGGGTGCACCCCATCGGACAGATCATCAGCAAAGTTAAGTGCCCTCCCAATACAAACCTGAAAGTCGGTAGCAAGAAGTTGGAGCAGAACCGTGAACAGTGAGCGCAATGCAGGTCGGAAGCGCTGTCAGGCACACGTCCCCGATGAGTTGCTCGAAGACTTCATTGAGGAAATCCCCGTCGGCCGGGCGCTGGACCTGGGGATGGGGGAAGGACGCAATGCGCTATGGCTGGCGGAGCGTGGTTTCCACGTGGTGGGTGTGGACATATCTGCCGCCACGGTCGAAACAGTACAGCGCCTTGCCTGCGAGCGCGGAGTTGCTGTTGAAACGCACGTAGCTGACATTCGCAACTTCGAGATCGAGTCCGAAAGTTACGCTTTGATAGTTGCCTCGGCGGTGTTGCATTTCTTGTTACCGGATGAAATACGGGAGATAGCCAATCGGATCAAGGCCGGCCTTCAGCCTGGCGGCTTCCTCATTGCCCAGGTGTTCACAGTGGACGACCCAGGCTACGAAGCACTCCAAGAGAGGCGCGCGACCCTGATCGCTGAGCGGACCTTCTTCGTGCCCGAGCTCGATAGCCCCTTGCACTACTTTGCATTTGGTGAGCTGCGTAGCCTTTTCGACGAACTCGACACACTTTACTATGCCGAAGAACGTCATATCGACACCTCTCACGATTACCCTCACTACCATGCCGGCGCTTTCCTGGTAGCGCGTAAGGCAGGGAAAAAGCGGCAAGAGGTGTGAGATGGTGGCCAGGGAAGAAGGACAACGGCATTCCACCGCGACCCTTTCGGTGAACAGCCGCGAGTTGGTCCGGCGAGCAAATACGGAACCTAATTGCCGTCGCTAGGGCTCACAACCCGGATTTGAACACTCCTCTGCGCACTTCCACCCCAATCATCCGTAACGGTGAAACTGATTGTGATGGTGGCCGTCTGGCCAGGCGGCATCTCAAAGTTTGCCACGAAGTACACGTGGAAGCGATCTGCACCAGGTTGAATTGTGCTTCGGCCAATCTTCGGGAACGCATCCCAGGTGACACTGAAATGATCGCCGTCGGGATCGTATGCATCAGCCGACAATAGTGCCCGTCCACCTGGAGCAATTTCACATGGGCTGCAACTCAGGCTGCGGATAACCGGGGCCTGGTTTACGGGTTCAGGCGTAGGGCTTGGCGGGACTAGCGTCGCTGTGGACGGCGCTGATGGATATGGTTCCGGTGTGTCGGTCGGCGTTGGTGGGACCGGGGTTGGTGTAACTGGCGTCGGCGTGGGTGAGGCCGGCGGATATGGTTCTGGCGTATCAGTCGCCGTCGGCGGTACGGGCGTCGGCGTCGGTGGGACAGGCGTCGGCGGCACAGGTGTTGGCGAGGCCGGCACAGGAGTGGCCGTCGGCGGCACGGCTGTCGGCATAGCCGTCGCAGGAGGTGCTGTCGTTGGGCTGGCAGCCGGCTCTCGTGTTGCGGTGGGCGAAGGCACAACAGTGGGTGTCTCAGACGGTGCCGAGGTAGGCGGCGGCGACGTTGGGGTATCGCCCGGTGGTCCACCCACTACGTTCGCCGAGGGCTCCGTTGGCGTTGGCACCGTGGGCGTTGCCATTGGTTCGACCGTCTCTGTTGGCACGATGGCCGGCACACCAGGAGTCGGCGAGAGCAATTCCTCAGTTGGCGTAGCGGACGGCTGCCCGTTTTGAGCGACCTCGGGCTGTAGTTCAGCCAACCAGGACTGTATAGTGTTCAGGGCTCCAATCGCCACCTGGTAGGTCGAGCTTGGTAGACGTACACGCCCGCTACTCTCCAGTGTTGCCCGTTGATGCATCAGCGAGGGAGTTACCAGAGCCTCAAGATCAGCAGGGCTTACACCTTGCTGCTGAAGCTCAATCAAAATGCCAAGGGCACTACTAAGTTCCTGCTGGTAATCGCTGACCAGATCTGGTGCCTTTGTGGGGACTGCAACGGCTTCCTTGATCCGCCGTTCAGCAAAACGCAAGTGCAGGTCAGTCTGGTCGGTTCTATCCGTCGTGAAAGCGAGTTGCACACGCTCGGTCAGACGCTTCACCGGATACAGGGGACTATTGGGCATGCTGCCCCCGGCCGCCGAAACAACGGTTCCGCCTAACAGAATCAGGAAGATGAAGGCAGCTACCACGCCAGCGAGAGCCGGCCCCAGCCGTAGTTGTCCCCATGTCTGACCCAGGCGTTGCCACCAGCGCAGAGCCGGCACTTCAGAAACGCGCCCATCCCGTCCAATGACAGGCGTGGCAGGTGGTGGCAGATTGAGAATGCGCTGGCGTGTGGCCTGCTTAAACTTCAGCGATGGCGCAATGTGCGGCGCACTGCGGAGAGTAGCGACGGTTTGCAGCAAGGGGCGAAGCTCATCTTCGAATTCGGGGTAACGGGCCAGACACTCGTCAATCGTAGCGCCGGCCTCGAGATCCTGAAGGCAGCGTTCGAGAGCGTCAGCGAGGTTCATCAGACTCCTCCACCCCCAGAATCTTTCGCAATGCCAGCAAACCACGGAACTGGAGGCCCCGAATGGCACCTCGCTTTTTTCCCATGATTTCAGCAACGTCTGCCGTGCTGTAGCCTTCTATGAAGCGCAAGATGATGACCGTCTGTTGTTCCTCAGTGAGCTGGCTGATCGCTTCACGGACACGCTCCATCGTCATCATGCTCTGGAGAACCTGTTCAGGACGCGTGCCCTCGGCGCTGGCGAGGTTTGGCCGCGTGTCCAACACATCCAGGACGACGGTGGGCCGGCGTGCCCGATGATAATCGACCACCAGGTTGTGGGCGATTCGAAACAGCCAGGGTGAGAACGAATGCCCTTGCCATTGATAGCTGCCGATGGCTTCCCATGCCTTGGTAAATACCTGGGCCGTCAGATCCTCAGCCTCGGCAGTATTGCCTACTTTGTAGTAGACATAGTTGTAGATCTTATCGACGTAGAGGTCGTAGAGCTCCGCGAAAGCCTCAGGATCGTGCCTGGAAGCTCGTACAGCCAGTTCCTTTTCACGCTCCATGGGCTTTGTCGCCTTCAAGCACAACGACCCTTCGCACTAAGTATAACGGGGGATTCAATCGCATGTTATGAAAAGGCTGTCCTTCTGCACAAGTTTGGCAGTCAAATCACATGCAAGAGCACCGTTTCCTACAACGGCAGCCATCAGGTCACTGATGTTGATGTGTTCATCGCTTGTATGGGCCAGGCGTTCATCGCCAGGGGCAAACCCAATGGTAGGGATGCCGGCTTCCACTAAGTGACCGCCGTCCGTGGCAAAGCGCCAGATCGTCACCGGCGTATCCTGATGTAGAGCGCTATCCAGCGTCTGTTTGGCGCTCACCACCAGGGGATGATCCGCTGGCAATGCAAAAGATGGGAAGATCGCGGGCGCTGTAAGAGTATAGCCGGTGTATGTATCGAACGTCTGCTTCGGAATGACCACAAAACCTTCGCTTTCCGGGCTCAGGCAGTCAGACAACAACGCCTGCAGTCGCTCACGAATCTCCTCCGGCGATTCCTCTGGTATGTTGCGCCAGTCCAGGTGAACCCAGGCTTCACCCGGGATCACGTTTGCGCTGACCTGATCCGTGTAGTACAGGGTCGGTGCCACCGTCGAAGAACCGAAATCGGGGCTGGTACGCATTTCTAGGGTCTGCAAGGTCTTCAGAAAGCAGGCCAAATCATAATGTGGATTCACACCTCGGTGTGGAGCACTGGCATGGGCGGGCCGGCCACGAACACGTGCGATCAGTTCAGTGCGTCCGCGATGGCCTCGAGCGACACCCAGATCCGTCGGCTCACCGACCACGGCGAAATCCGGACGCACAGTCTCAAGCACAGCCTGGGTACCAATCCCGCCGACCTCTTCCATCACGACAGCGGCTACATAGATGTCGCCGGCCGGCCTGATGCCTGCCGCACGCAGCAACCCCACGCCATATACCTGTGCGGCCAGCGGCCCCTTCACGTCAACGCTGCCTCGCCCCCAAATCGCATCGTTAACGATCTCGCCGGCGTAGGGCGGCACGGGCCATCGAACCGGGTCACCGGGGTCCACATGATCCATATGGCAATTGAACATGAGAGACGGCCCAGCATCGCCTTTTAGCAGGCCGATGATGTTGCCGGCAGCATCAACCCAGACTTCATCGTAGTTGAGTTGTTCCATCTCAGCCCGGATCATGCCGGCAATCCTGTCTTCAGCACCGGGCAGGCTGGGCGTCTGAATGAGCCGTTGACAGAAATCGACCACCTGGTCGCGCGCCTTTTCTGCTTCAGCCTGCAGGCTATTCACGAGTTGTACACCTCCCTACCCACGCCGGCTTACCCCGCGGCAACGAGTTCCAGCCCCGCGTCCCGCAGAGACCGATGTTATCATTGTATCACGGTTGCGTACGAAAATGAAATCGGGCAGTAGAGTGGGTGGGCCACCGCCAGGTCGAACCCACGTAACAAAGGACGGCCCGTCTACTAATTAGACGGGCCGCCTTGGAAAAGAGAACGGCTGCAGGAAGCTGCCAGATATGTGCTTATTCTATGGACCTGTTAAGAGTTGTGTCCTCCTGACGGCCTCAAAACTCCTATAGAGTCCTTGTGTCACCTCAAGCGTCTATTCAAGTTACAATGCCCGGCTCTTGAGCTGCGTAGCTTTGGGATCACGATCACCTACTTCAATCCAACTGTGCAACTCGCCTGCAAAGGCCTCGAAGCTCTGTGCTTTGATCGACCGAATTGCTCTTAATTCATCGTCACTAAGGTCAAATTCTGCAATGACTCTTTCCCGGTTTCCGTTGAGCAATTGTTCACGAAAGCCTTTGTCCACGATGGCACGGCCAACCAGGGTTTGCAATGCTCTATGCCTCATCCTTTCGACGCCTCTCACGTTTTTGTGTTCGCAATTGTAGGAGCACGCAGCACCTGAAAGCCGGTCAAGGTCATGGTGAAACACAACGACGGTCTGCTGGCCAAATTGATCTGCCGTGATAATAATCATTCTCACTCACGAGCAACTAACGGCTCGGTGCTGCGTGCACCATGGTGAAACGACCTACTCTCACGACTCACTTAAGCGATCAATCAGAGCTATCCGCAGCATGCTCATGCGATTTCTGTGACCCTCTCGTGAGTCGTTCAACATTGTTGACGATTGATGTATCAAGTTAGGTATGGGAAAAGTCGGAGAAATGCCGAAACAGCGCTGGCCCGGGGGCTTTACGAATCCCGGGCCAGCATTTGGGGGAAGGTACCACAGGGTGGACGGTAACACGCACCGTCACCGCCTGACAAGATGTCAAGGTATGTCGGCAGAGTATGCGTATATCACTACTGGGATACGCCCAGAAGGAAGTTGCGCATGACAGTCAGGTGTTTGTGGAGGTGACCAGAGCGCAATGCGCCAGGCTAGCAACCTCCATAAATCGGTGGTACCTGACGACAACCACCATAGATAGGGGGGCTTTGGCGACAACCGCCGTAGGTAGGGGGGGTGGTTCGGCGTCCACTACAAGTGGTTGGCGTGTTCCGCGTCATGTTCTCTCTCCTCACTTAATACTGGTAGGGGGGACACGGATAACAGCAATTCCGAACCTGAATTGTAAGGGGGGTTTCTTCTCAATATTCTCGTGACACGTCACGAGTCTCTCACGAGTTCTACATATGACTCATCTCCCTTCCACCTTTTTGCCTTTGATTTTCCGAGTGATCTTCTATCGAAGTACGACAGGTTGGCTCCCGAAGTGAATATCAAACCCGGCTCATCTCTGGAGCCGGGTTGCTCATCATCACTTCTTCTGCCACTATTTCTCACTGAGTCGGCAACCCGGCGATCCAGGCTTTGCAGCTATGGACCCGTGGCTTTGCGTCCCCACCTCTCGATGGGTTTGCCCTTTCGCTCGAGAATTCAAAGCTTGTAAGGGGTATGTAACCGCAAAAACAGTATATCACAAAGTCCCCTACGATGTCAAGAGTTTGTGACGGGCCGCGGCCTTAACGTCAACAGATCGTAGGTTTTATAAGATTTCTGCGAACACAGGCAAATGCCGGCCAAGAACACGGCCACTTACTGTGGTTGCTCTTCTCCGTGAAGAATTGCTTCATAAAGTGCTGTCGTTTCTGGCATCGGATCGATGTCCAGATCTTCGCGCAAGAACGCTTCAAGCTCCAGATAATGTTTAACAGCGGCGGCTCGCTGGCCGAGTTCAAGATACGTCCGCATGATCTCGCGGTGGATCTCCTCTTGATATGGGTCCACAGCAACGATCTTCTCATACAGCGGCAAAGCATCCTCCGCCCGGCCGCTTTCGCGGTAGTATTCGGCGACACTTGCTAGTGCTTCAAAATATTGACGCTGTAGTTCCTCGCGTTGGAAGTAGTGCCAGTCGGAGTAGAACTCCTCGAGGTAGTCGCCTCTATAGAGTTCAATGGCCTGGAGGTAGATAGCTGCACGTTCCTCCTGTGACTCAGCGCTCTTGGCCTGCTCGATCAGTGCCTGAAAAGCCTCTACGTCATACCAGTAGCTTAGGTCTGGATTGATGATGTAAACGCCATCTTTGTAGAGGATGCAGTTGTGGTTTTGCAGTGCGCGTCGCAGTCGGTAGTTGGTGGAATGGAAAGCGCTGCTAGCCTTAGCCGGCGTCGCTTCAGGCCAGAAGACTTCCAGGATTTTGTCCTTTCTCACACCTTCCGGATGAGCCAACAGATAGAAGAATAACTCTTTCGTTGTGGCCGAATCCCATTGCTTCTTAGTGATCTGTTCCCCGTTTAACCACACTTGAGCCTGACCCAACGCTCGAATTTGTAGGGCCGGCTCTCTACTCTCACGCGCACCTGTTACTTCCGCCCCTGCGGGCGTTTGAGGCACTTCTTCGCCCAAATCTTTCAAAATGACCGCCAGCCGGCCATTACTCCCCGGCCGCGCAACAGCCTGTTTGTACAGCTCAACCGATCGGCCGCCCTCCGCGATGAGGAAGTGATCATATCCCAGTTCGTCTGCCAGATCAAGCGCCTGCTTCAGATACGTAATCGCATCCGGCGAACTCACCTGCTGTTGGAACAAAGCCTGGGCCAGATGCAAGTTGGCAATCGCAAGCTCGCGTTTAGCACCGCATTTATCAAATTGGTTGCGCGCCTCCATAAAGTATTGGACCGCCGCGTCGAGATCAGCCCGGGTCTGGCACAGCATGCCCAGGGCATCTTGCGAGAGCCCAATGTCATATGCGGACCCACTGCGTTCGCCGAGGCTCAGAGCTTCCGCGATGGAGGTCCGGGCGCGGTTGTAGTCCCCCTGGATACAATATGTGAGCCCGATTGCGTTCAGCACATAGACGACAATGGATTCCTCATCAATTTCCTCAGCTACACGTAGTGCCTGGCCATAAGTGCTGAGAGCTTCATCGTATCTGCCTACAGCGCGGGCTATATCCCCGAGGCCGGCCAGGACAGCCGCCTCCGCACGCGCATATTGGGCTTTCCGGGCCTCAAGCAACGCTTCCTCTAACAACTCACGCGCTGATTCATATGCGCCCTGATAATACAGCGCACATCCCATCCCATTCAGAGTCTCACTGATACGCGCAAAGTTGTCTGTTTCCCGCCAGTGTCGGAGAGCCTGCCGATAGTATGCAGACGCTCTCGTAAGATCGCCGGCGCGTAAATACGTCGTCGCCAGGTCATGTTGTACACTGGCGATGTGATAAGCTTCTTCTTCAAGGCCTTCATATAGGCGCAGGGCACACGTCAATTGCTCAACGCTTTCGGATAGCTGCCCCAGAATCCCGTACAGGATGCCAATATTCCGGTAGGCATGCGCCGCGACGGGAGAATCGTCGTGGCCCAACACCTCCAGAGCCTGTTCACATTGCCGGATAGCCTCCTCATAGTTACCCTGCATGCGCAAGGCCACGCTCTTGAACACCAGGGCCTCAGCATGATATTCGGGCTCTTCGTCTGTTTGAAATACCTCACACGCACGATCCAGCTCGCGGATCGCATCAGTGAGCTGGCCAAGCTGTATCCGTACCTTGGCACGATGGGTCATGAGTCGCGGCTGCGCTAGCAGAGTGTCTTCTGGTAACGCATTAATCCACCGGGCCAGGGTGGTCCAACGACCTCGATTGAAAGTCTCATCTGCAACTGCCTCAATGGCTTCGGCCGCCTGTTTGTACGCCTCTGCCTCCAGGTAGTGCTGAATAGCCGGCGCTGGCTCACGTCGCTCAACAAACAATGAAGCTGCTTTCAAATGAAGCGCGCGGTAGCGCTGTGGCTCCGTTGTCCGCAGGCGCGATACTAGAAAGTCACGGAATAACTGGTGATACCGGTACCACTCGCCAGGGCCCTCAAGACGCGAGATGAAAAGATTTTGCAATTCGAGACGGTGTAATATTGCCGCAGAATCATCAATCTCGAGGAGTTCATCGCAAATGACCGGGCTTAACGCATCTAGAACGGCTGATTCCAGCAAGAACCTCTGGATCTCTTCTGGCTGTTGCTCGAAGACTTCGCTCGCCAAGTATTCAAAGACCTGGGCTTCGCCCTGAGCACGGATCATGCCGGCAAAGAGCCCTTTCCACAGCGTATGACGGGTCAACAGAAGGCCGGCAATCCATCCATCCAGTTCACGAGCCAACTCCTGGGCCTGTGCTTCGGGCAGTTCCAGATCATAATTCTGTTTCATGAGTTGCTGGATTTCGTGAGCAGTAAACCGCAACTCATCGACACCAAGTCCATCTACTTCCTGGCGGGCAGCCATCCGCGTCAGCGTCAATGGCGGTAGCGTGCGACTGGCCAACAGGATATGGCAATGCTCCGGGAGATAGCGAAGGAGTTTATCTAACAGGTTGTGAACGCCCGAATCCTCATCCAAAACATGGTAATCATCAAGAACGATGACGAAGTACTCGCCAATGGCTTCAACCATGTCATTGACCAGCGCTGCAGCGATGGTTTCCCAGTCGGGGAGATGCGACTCGTCGCTGCGCAAGATGACGCTGATTCGTTGCCCAAAATCCGGGAAGCGCCGGCGAATACTGGCGACGAGATACTCCAGAAACACGCGCGGATCGCTGTCACGTTCGTCCAGGGTGTACCAACAAACAGGCAACTCGGAGTCGTGGACGTAGTCTATAAGCAGCGAGGTCTTGCCATACCCGGCAGGCGCCGACAGGATAATGAGCTTTCGGTCGATGTGGGCATGGATGAAATCGACCAGCCGGCGACGATGCAGGAGGTCATCCCGCCGGCGAGGGCGGAGAATCTTGGTCACAATTAGGGGGGCAGGGTGATCCACGAGAAACTCCAGACGTTAGCTGGTTATCTCATATTGTTCGTACACTGCCACAATGGCTTGTGCCAACTTAACCGGATCGTGTCGAGTTGGCCTCTGAGAACTTCGTAGGTCCTTTGATATAACGGGAATACCCACTACTTGGTTACTGCCTGTCCATACCGGTGTCACACCCCACTCTGGCGGGAACCGCGGCGGTGGTCCACTATCCACCAATACAAAATCGATCAGGCCTGGGCCAATATGTCGAGTTAACGCTTCAACATGGTCCGCAACATCGTAGCCGTCCGTCTCTCCGGGCTGCGTTGCCACATTGCAGACGTAGACGACCGGCGCGTGGGCCACTTGCAATGCCGCCCGGATTTCACGAACCAGAAGATTGGGCATCACGCTGGTGTATAGGCTCCCGGGGCCAATGACGATGAGGTCTGCATCGAGGATGGCCGAAACCGCCTCCGGATACGCTCTCACATCAGCCGGCTCCAGGAACACCCTGCGAACAGCCGCTCCGCCATGCGGCACCTGAGACTCTCCATGAACGACGGCCGCATTGGCCAGCTCCGCACACAGCACAACGTTTTCGAGCGTAGAAGGCACCACGCGCCCACGGACAGCCAAAACTCGACTCGACTGGCGCAGGCCCTCCTCGAAGCTCCCGCTGATCTCCGACATGGCGACCAGAAAGAGGTTGCCAAAGCTATGACCACCGAGATCGCCATTGCCAAAGCGATACTGTAACAACTGGCTCATCAGCGGCTCAGCATCAGCCAGAGCGGCAATACACTGACGAAAGTCCCCGGGAGGCAGAACGCCCATATCACGACGGAGCCGGCCAGAACTACCGCCATCATCCGCGACCGTCACCACGCCAGTCAGATTGTCGGTCACCTCTTTAAGGCCGCGCAGCAATGTTGACAGCCCGGTGCCGCCGCCAATAGCGACAATCTTCGGTCCGCGCCGGCGGGCTCGCCGGCGATACACAGCATCGACCAACCGCTCCTGTGGTATTTGCGGGAAAGCCGACAACAGCGATCGATTCAGGCCGACCAAACCAATCACTGCCAGAGAGATACCAACAATTCCCAGCAGAAGCGCACGCCCCAGGCGAGGGAGGAATTGGAGCGTCAGGTAGTAGAAAACGGGGGGAAGTGGTTGTTCCCGATAAACATCAACAAGCACATAGGCAATGCCAAGCCCCAAAGCAGTAATCCCGGCCAAGAAAAGCAGGACCCACCGCTTGACACGCATGCCCGGATATAGCCATTTCAAGAGTTCCATAACGGGCCTGGCCTGAATTTCGCATGCTTGATGCAGGAAATCGATTTCTTTCTAACCCTATCTCCTGCTGATAAAAGCGAAGTCAGCTTCCAAAAGTAACAAGCTTACTATGTACCCTATTATACACGACTATGCGCATACGTCAAGTAGGTCTCAATCCCGGCCGGCATGCACATGGCCGGCCAGCGCCCGATGCAAGCGAGATAGTTCAGTCGTGCGTTCACGAACACCGATCCGTGCTCTTTCCGCTTCAGCGTCAGATTCTGCTGTTTCAAGAAGGAATCGTAGACGCTCGATTTCCCGTCGGTGTGCCTGTTCTCGTAGCCGTAGGGCCGCTTTCAGGACTGCTTGTCTATGCTCCTCATCAGACAACGGCGGTTCTGTGGCCGTATGCTGGAGCAGAAACGTCAACCGATCGCTTAACGCCGGATCTAAGACGTCCCTTAACATATTTACCAACACACTACTCTCAGTCATCTGCCCCGATGCCCACAAATCCTCAAAAGCCTGATACACTTCTCGGTTCTCTGTTTGCGTGAAGTCATCAACATTGAGTGGGCTCGTTTGCATCTCCTCGAAACACTGCCTCAGAAAAGAGCACAGCGATGGCTCGCCTAGCAATTCAGCAAGTACATATTCCTCCGTCCCAAAGTGCTCGCCACCCACCTCCCGGGTCTTGGCTGGCTGGGATGCCGGCATCTCGGGTTCTGGAACAGGGGGTGCCGGCCTGCGCCGGCGGCGGCGCGATGCCTGCTCAAGTTGCTGGGCAAGAATCCGCTCATCCACCTGGACCATGCGCGCTAATTGCTGGAGATAATGGGCCTGCTCGACCGGATTCCCAATCTCTGCAATGGCCGGCAACAGCCGATTGACTGCCTCCGACTTGCCCTTGGGGTCAGACAGGTCCAGATCGGCCGTCTGCGCCTGGAACACGAACTCGACAACCGGCTGCGCGCTCCTAACC
>CAYYSH010000032.1:0-2936 GCA_964474265.1 uncultured Anaerolineales bacterium | reverse complement strand
CTTCTCACCAGCCTCAGCCACGCATCAGCATCCTGTCGGATCAACTCATCCGGATCCATGCCGGCCGGCAGGACGAGAACGCGAATTTCTGCGTCCAGGCGATTCTCGTACCGGATGTATCCCCGGGCCGTCGGAACCGGCACCGCCTCCGTGTCCAGTGCCTCTTTTGCCACTTCCAGTCCGCGCAGTGTCGCCTGACTGCCGGCGGTATCAGCATCCAGGGCCAGAATGAAGCGGCGCGTATATCGCTTGAGCAACCGCAGTTGCGCTTCCGTCAACGCTGTGCCCAGCGATGCCACTACGTTTTCGAAGCCGTGGATGTGAGCACTGATAACATCGGTGTAGCCCTCTACAATCACGGCTTGCTGTTCCTGACGAATCGCCTGCCGCGCCCGATCAATCCCGTACAGAACGTGGCTCTTGTCGAACAGTGGGGTCTGGGGTGAGTTGAGATACTTGGGCATGTCGTCGGGGGTAAGGGCACGGGCGCCAAAGCCGATCACATCGCCGGCCACATCCCGGATCGGGAACATCAGCCGGCCCCGAAAGCGGTCGTAGTACCCTGTGCCGTCGCGTCGTTCCGAAACGAGGCCGGCCGCTACCAGGTCGTCTAACGTGTAGTGTCGTTGAGTGGTCAGGTACGCGATTAGGGCATCCCACTCATTCAACGCATAGCCAAGCTCGAAAGTCTCCCAGGCATCGGGTGGGAGTCCCCGGTTTTGCAGGTACTCACGAGCCACCTGGCCGGCAGGGTTGTTGACGAGGAGGTGATGGAAATAGCGTGCCGCAGCCGCGTTAACTTCCCGCAGTCTGTCAAGCGCTTCAGTGCGTTCGATGTCGGCTTGACTGCGTGGCGCCAGCTCAACGCCGGCGCGCTCAGCCAACATCCGGAGCGCGCCGGCAAAGTCTAAACCCTCGATACGCTCGATAAAGGTGAAAACGTCACCGCCAGTGCTGCACGCACCGAAACAGTGCCACGTCTGTGTCTCCGGGAAGACAACGAACGACGGGGTCTTTTCAACATGGAACGGGCACAGCCCCTTGAAGTTCTGGCCGGCCTTCTTGAGCGCCACATACCCGGACACAACATCCACAAGGTCGAGGCGCTCTTTGACCTGATCAATGACGCTCACTAGAACCCCTGGACCTTGCTCAGATCAACGACACCATCCGCCATCTCCGTAATGCGCTGCAAGAGGCCCAGACGGTTCTCGCGGACGGATGGATCATCTGCCATGACCAGCACATCATCGAAAAAGCGGTTGATGGGCTCGATCATCGGCTGGAAGGCTTCCATGAAGCCGTCCAGATCCCGCGAAGCATCCAGGCGCACCTTCGCAGCCTGGTACGCCTGGTACAACCGCCGGCTGGCATCTTCCTGCAACGCCTCAGGACGGAACTCGTGCTTGCCGGTCCCCCGGACAATGCGCGCCGTCCGGCTGTACGCCTGGAGGAGCTGCTCCCAGTCGGGCCGTTGCACCCAGCGAGTGAGGGCTTCGACGGCCTGCACCGCCCGGTATGGATTGTCACCCTGCGCGGCCAGGACCGCTTCGACCACGTCATGTCGATAGCCGGCCTCCAACAACACCCCCTGCAGCCGGCGACGAATGAAGTCGAGCACCGCCTGCTTGACATCAGATGTCACCTCAAGCGGCATAGTTGCGGCGGTATCTTCAACCGCATCGGCAAGATTCAGGTCGATCTCCCGGTTGATCAGGATCTGAACCAGCCCCAACGCTGCCCGGCGCAAGGCATACGGGTCAGCCGAACCCCTGGGCTCCATGCCCACGGCCAGGAGCCCCACCAGGCTGTCCAGTCGATCAGCGATGCCGACCACAATGCCGGGCTTCGTCTCAGGAAGCACATCGCCGGCCCCTCGGGGCAGATAGTGCTCGAAGATGGCCTGAGCGACAGCCGGGTCCTCCCCGGAGCGCAGCGCGTAGTCGCGCCCCATGATCCCCTGCAGGCTGGTGAACTCAATGACCATCTGGGTTGCCAGGTCCGCCTTGGCCAACTCAGCCGCACGTTCGGCCACAGCCTTTTCCTCGGGGGAGAGACCAAGCCGGTCCGCCAGCCTGGGAACCAGCGCCTCCAGCCGGCCCACCTTGTCGAGCACCGAGCCCAGGTCCTGCTGGAACATCAGCTTTGAAAGGGCCGGCACGAAGTCCGCCAGTTTCTTCTGGGTATCGACCTCGTAGAAGAACACGGCGTCGGCAAAGCGCGCGCGGATGACCTCTTCGTTATCTCGCCGCACCGTATCCGGATCCATGTACGGGTTGTTGGCAAACGTGATGAAATAGGGCATCAGCGCACCACTATCGTCCACCACCGGGAAGTAGCGCTGATGTTTCTTCATCACGGTGATCAGGACGTCCTTGGGCAAGTCCAGGAAGGACGGATCGAACTCGCCGCGCAATCCAACAGGATGCTCAACCAGATGGATAACCTCTTCCAACGGCTCTGGCTCATCCGGAACATGCCCACCGACCTCGCTGGCCAGTTGTGCCAGTTGCTCGAGGATGCTGGCACGCCGCTTCTCGTGATCGAGCACGATGCCCTGCTGCTCGATGACCTGGAAGTAATCCTCAGCGCGCGCGATGGTAAATTCTGGCGAGTCGAGAGAACGCAGACCCCGGCTTGTCCGACCGGACGCCACGCCGGCAAAGGTGAACGGAATGACCGTGTCCCCCTGCAACGCTACAATCCAGCGCACAGGCCGCGAGAACGTGACGTTCGTCTCATTCCAGCGCATGGACATCGGGAAGCTGATCTGGCCGATAAGCTCTGGCAGAAGTTCCGCCAGAACCTCGGTGGCCGGCCGGCCCTCTTCACGGCGAACAGCAACCACCCGGCGCTGCCCGTCCACCTCGACCACCTGTAACTCGTCGACCGAGACGCCCATTCTGCGAGCAAAGCCGCGAGCTGCACCCGTGGGC
>CAYYSH010000031.1:0-15254 GCA_964474265.1 uncultured Anaerolineales bacterium | reverse complement strand
TTGCCATGATCCACATGCCCGATGGTCCCCACGTTCACATGCGGCTTCGTTCGTACGAATTTCGGCTTCGCCATGAAACAATTCCTCCTGCACACTGACCAGGTTGGGGGCAATGATCTGCCTCCAACCTGGTTAAGAGATAATTGAAACTGTTGTGGTGTGGGCGGGGAAGGATTCGAACCTCCGTAGGCTTATGCCAGCAGATTTACAGTCTGCCCCCGTTGGCCACTTGGGTACCCGCCCGCATGTCGTCCATTGGTCAGGTAGTCGTGTAGTCAAGTCGTCAGGCGATCGAATTGACCAAACGACCAGCGGACCAAACGACGATCTGACCAATAGAGCCGACGGTCGGACTCGAACCGACAACCTGCTCATTACAAGTGAGCTGCTCTGCCGAATTGAGCTACGTCGGCTCGGCATAGAACTTCTTTGTAAATGTCCCGACGGTTAAGTATACTTATTTGGAGTCAATTGTCAAATTTAGTTCGCCGGCCTGCCCCCCGACGCCACGCAGTGTAGAGTACGATCGAGCCGGCCACGGCCGCGTTAAGTGACTCGATCTTGCCGCGCATTGGTATTCTGACCAAGAAGTCGCATGTTTCGCGTACCAGCCGGCCCAGTCCCTGCCCCTCGCTCCCGACTACCACTACCACAGGCATGGCCCAGTCGAGGGCATCGTACTCGTGATCGCCGGCCATGTCCAGGCCCACAACCCATAGGCCCTTTTCCTTCAACTGCTTGAGAGCGCGCACCAGGTTCGTCACTCGGGCTACCAGCAGGTGTGCGACTGCGCCGGCTGATGATTTGTAGACCGCGGGGGTGATAGGGGCAGTGCGACGTTCGGGGAGAATGACTCCGTGCACACCGACGGCCTCGGCAGTGCGAATGAGCGATCCCAGGTTGTGGACATCTTGGACCTGGTCCAGGGCCAGTATTAGCGGAGGTTCGCCCCGCTGTTGGGCCAGAGCGAGGATGTCGTCTACCGAAGCGTATTCAAATGGCCGCACTTGAGCGATTACACCCTGATGCCGGCGGGTTTCTCTGTCCAGACGGGAACGTTCAACCCACTCGACTGCGATATTTTGGGCGTGTGCTCTGTCCAGAATTTCGGCCACCGGGCCTGTGGCTTTCACGCCCCTGGCCAACAGAATCCGGTCAATCGGCTGTCCGCTGCGTAATGCCTCCAGAACCGGATTGCGACCGTAAATGATCTCTGTCACGCCATGCGCCATTCGGTTCCGGCTGGTGTGTCCTCCAGAATCACCCCCAGGGCGGCCAGTTCGTCGCGGATTTTATCCGCCAGGTCCCACTGTCTGGCCGCGCGCAGTTCGTTGCGCACATTAATCAGGAGCTCGATGAAAGGACGAGCTTCGACATCACCAGCCTCGGGACCTCGTGCGAGATCAAAGCCCAGTACGCTGGTCAGTGTGAGTAGTGTTTGTTGGGCCTGCTCAAAGGGTTCGCCTGACACGCCGGCGTCCCGTGCGCTGTTAATTGCCTTCACCAGGTCGAAGATGTGGGCCAGTGCCTGGGGGGTACTGAAATCATCATCCATTGCCTCATAGAAGCCCTTGCGGGTCTTTTCAACCTGTGCGTTTAGTGCCTGGACGGCGGCAGGGTCTGCCTCGGTGTTGCTGGTTGTCTTTGCTGGCCGTAGGGCCGATCTCAGGCGCTCTAGCCCGCGCTCTGCAGCGTTAATACTTTCTTCGGTGAAGGTAACTGGCCGGCGATATCCAGACAACAGGACGAACAAACGAAGCGATTGTGGGTCGTGATGCTCCAGGAATTCCTTGATCGTGATGAGGTTGCCCAGCGATTTCGACATTTTTTCTTCGCCCAGTTTCAGCAGTCCATTGTGGACCCAGTACTTCGCGAAGGGTTTGCCGGTGTAGGCTTCGGTTTGGGCAATCTCATTCTCATGATGCGGAAATACGAGGTCCATGCCGCCACCATGGATGTCAATCTGCTCGCCCAGGTGATGTAAATTCATAGCTGAGCACTCAATGTGCCAGCCGGGCCGGCCCTCTCCCCATGGGCTGGGCCAGGCCGGCTCACCAGGCTTCGCCGCCTTCCAGAGAGCGAAGTCCATAGGGTGCTCCTTGCCGTTTATGGACTCCCCTGGTTGAGCACCTTCCAGAGTTCGGTTAGAGAGCTTGCCATACTCCCTGTACTTCTGTACACGGAAGTACACATTTCCGTCAGATGGGTAAGCGTATCCTTTCTCGATCAGCCCCTCGATTATCTGAATGATGGTTGGGATTTCGGCAGTCGCCCGTGGATACAGGTCGGCCTCTTTCACGTTCAAAGCTTTCATCTCTTGCAAGAACTCACGTGCGTATTTGTCAGCCAGCTCGTGTGGGCTGATGCCCAAGGCCTGTGCCCGGGCGATGATCTTGTCATCGATGTCTGTAAAGTTCTGGATGTATTTCACCTGATAACCCCGGTGCTCCAGGTAACGCCGAATGGTGTCAAACACCAGAGAAGACATCGCATGTCCAATATGGGCACTGTCATAGACGGTGACACCGCACACGTACATGCGAACTTTGCCTTCTTCAATTGGCTCGAAGGTCTCTTTCTGGCGTGTCAGCGAATTATAAATCCTCAATGTCATGCAGGCCTCCGCTTCCTGGAGATCAGAGATTGGAGATTAACAAAGCAAATACGCCAATCTCCAATGTCTTTGTGAAATGATGAAGTTACCTGTGTGTGCTTCCTTCAGGTGCAGGCTTGGTCTTCAAAGTCATTTGAGCTCTCACGATGAGTTCGATCGCTGTCAGTGTATCAATTTTGTCTGTGTTAATCACCAGGTCGTACAGGGATGGGTCGGTCCAATGAACGTGATAGTATCGCCGCAGGTAATCGCTTCTGGCCCGGTCGCTTGCGGCTACACGGGCTCGTGCTTCTCGCCGGCTGATTTGCTCGCGTTGCATCAAGGTCTCAACGCGTTGATCGAAGGGGGCGATGATCTGGACATGCAGCGTGTCGTCGCGATCCTTCAGGATTACCTGGCTGCCCCGACCGACAATTACAACGTTATCCTGATCGGCGAGGTCCCGGATGATTTGCTCCACCACCTGGATATAGCTGTTCATGGACTGGCTGAAGACCGGCGCTGCCGGCGTCAAGATGTTGCTCAGCGGCAGGGCCATAGGCGCTGTTGTCTCGCGGCGCGACGCGTGTGGATTCTGGGGAATTACCGGCATGGTGTTGACAATATCGAGCACCCGCTCGATAAAGCTGCGCTGGCCCTCGTAGCTCAGCTCGGTCAGCGTTGCCTGGGGCACGCCGGCCTCGTTCGCGGCCCGATGGATAATTTCGCGATCTACGAAGCGCAGGGACAGTCTTTCAGCCACGCCGGCCGCAATTTCGTTGCCTCGGCTTCCCAATTGTCGAGATACCGTCAGTACCGCCATAAGCTTCCTGATCTACGATCCAGCACTCCCATTCGGCGTCGCAAAAATCATCCGGCCGGCCACAGTTTGCAATACGCGGGTGACTGTGACCTCCATAGTGTTGTTTATGTATCGTTTACCGTCTTCCACCACGACCATTGTGCCATCGTCCAGGTAGCCGACTCCTTGGCCGAACTCTTTACCTTCCTGGATGATTCGGACTCGGATCGTTTCTCCAGGCAGCACCACAGCCTTGACAGCGTTCGCCAACTCATTGATGTTCAGGACTCTGACCCCCTGTAGCTCTGCGACGCGGTTCAGGTTGTAGTCGTTCGTGATCACCGGGGCATTGAGCTGTTTGCCCAGGCGGATGAGTTTGCTGTCCACTTCACTCGCCTCAGGAACGTCCAAATCGGCTATCTCGATGGGGACATCGCTGTGTTTCTGCAACTGATTGAGGATTTCCAGACCCCGCCGGCCACGATTGCGCCGCAGCGTGTCAGACGAGTCGGCAATGTGTTGGAGCTCATTCAGCACAAAGCGCGGGACCAGGAGTGTGCCCTCGATGAACCCTGTCTTGGCGATGTCGGCTATGCGTCCATCGATAATCACACTGGTGTCCAAGATAACATAATTGCTCTTGGTGGCTTTCGTGGCTACGGGGAATCGCGCATTAAGCAAGTTCATCAAGTCTGCCTGGCGCGATACAGCGGCGAGGATGCCTACGTAGCCAAAGAGCAGGGCAGCCACAAAAGGCATCAGCCGGCCCAAGGACAGCGGGAGATAGTGGAGTGGTACCGCAATCAGCGCTGAGAGCAGCAGACCGACCGCCAGGCCGATGACGGCTGCCACCAGCGTCTGGATGGGTACCCTCCTGACCTCTCGGTTGATCCACGTCAGGGGGCGAATGGTGAGCCAGGGGGTCAGGAGAAACCCGATTAGGGCGCCGAACGCTGCCAGGCCAAAGTTTGGCGCCAGTGGTGGCAGTTGCACGACAGGTACTTTGAAAATGAACTCCTGGCTCAGCGCATCACCCGTCTGCCAGCCTACAACACCCAGGATAATCAAGCCAATGATCCGCGAGATTCGCGTCAGATTCATAAAACACACCTCGAGATAATGCCAAAGATGAGATCCGATAAAACAAAAAAGTGTGCCTCTCAGCACACTCTGCATCCGTATTGCATCTCTTTACACCGGGGTACTGCCCCTCGGTGTATTGGTGCAAGCTATCCGGTCGCTTGGCCTCATAATGGCCAGGCTGGACTTTGGCAAATCCTGAAATCGATATTCAGCTTTCGAGTTCTATGTGATCATGGGCTACACATTGCGACGTTATAATACCATCTGCTGTGTGTAGTGGCCTAGAACTTATCCAGAGTGCTCATGCCAACGGCTGCGATCGCTCCACAGATGATGGGGCTGATGACGGTGAGTTGAGATGAGTCCATACGACCATGCCAAAGTCCAAGTGCCGGATAAAACAGGATGATACATACGTATGAGTGCGCTGTCAGTATACCTACAACATTAGGGATAAGTCCGCAATAATAGTACCATAGTGAAAACCGTTTGTCAAAGATCATCTCACCATGTACGTTCAGGCGCACTGGAAACGTAGTATACCGCTTGTTTTCCGCGGTTCGTGTTCAGCCGGCAGGTCGGATTTGGAATAATAGCCCGAATCTGGTATCATAAGCATGGCGAAGAAGATAGGAGTGGCTTATGATGAAATTGATCATGACGTGGGATATTCGACCAGGACGTGAAGCTGCCTATTTTGACTGGGCTATGAAGACGTTCGTGCCACGTTTGATGGAATTGGGCCTGCAACCGGTCGATGCGTGGTACACTGTTCACGGGGATGTGCCGCAGATGCTGGCCGGCGTTCTGGCTGAAGACCGCGAGACGCTTAGCAGGGCGTTGAGTAGCGCTGAGTGGAAAGAATTGCGTACTGAGCTTATGGCGTACGTCACGAACTACAAGCAGAAAGTTGTCAAGGCCACCAATTCTTTTCAGTTCTAATCCAATCGAGTTCTTCACACAAAATGACACAGGCTCTTGCGCTTGTCTGCAAGAGCCTTTTTCTATTGCTCAAAGGGGACTGCTTTATGCCGTCTTGCTTTCGCTCTCCTTGGTTTTCGAAGCCGGTGATCGGCCACTATCAGATTTCTTGTCGTTATTCGATGTTCTTCGGTTGTCAGTGACGTAGAACCCCGGTCCCTTGAAGATAACTCCTACTGGCATGATCAGCCGGCGCGCAGACGGCTCCCCGCAGTTTGGACAAATTCGAATCGGGTCATCGGCAAATGACTGCTGACGTTCAAACTCGAAATGGCAAGCCTCGCACTCATATGCATACAGTGGCATAATCCTCAACTCCTCCGCTCTTCAAGGCTAAAATCACAGCCAATTATTATACTCGGACCTGCTAAAATCATCAAATCGCCTATGCGGGCTAATATGCGCCTGTGCCCATGATGACGGTGGGGATGGTGTGCAGGATGATTTTGAAGTCCAGCCACAACGACCAATTCTCAGCGTAGAATAGGTCTAGCATTACCATTTCATCAAATGTCAGCTCGCTGCGCCCGCTCACCTGCCACAGTCCGGTGACACCTGGCGACACGAGAAGCCGCTTGCGGTGCCACGGCTGATATTGCTCAACCTCAGCCGGCACCGGCGGACGTGGCCCCACAAGACTCATGTCGCCTTTCAGCACATTCCACAGTTGAGGCAATTCATCGATGCTCAGCCGGCGCAGCCATCGCCCCACGCGTGTGAGCCGAGGGTCATCGCGAATCTTGAAGAGAGGCCCGGTTGCCTCGTTAAGGTCCCAAAGCCGGTCCTTCGCCTCATCGGCCCCCACGACCATGGACCGGAACTTATAGAGGGTAAACAGCCGGCCATCCCGCCCCACGCGCACTTGTGGGAACAGGACCGGGCCGGGGGAATCCCACTTGATCAGGATTGCCACGACTGCCATGAGAGGGGCTGCTATAACCAGGCCCACTGCCGACAGGACGATGTCAGTCAGCCGCTTGATAGCCCGATTCCAGCCACGAATTGACGCATCTCGCACTCCGATGAGCGGTATACCACTGATGTCGTCGATGTCAACCCGGTTCAGGCGCAGTTGGAACAGATCTGGCACAATCCGCGCGCGCACCCCGAGACGCTCGCATTGAGCCATCGTGTCCATGATTTTTCCGATGGATTGCCATGGGAGTGCGACAATGACCTCATCGATCTCGTGGTCGCGGAGGACAGCCGGCAATGCGTCTACAGGGCCAAGGGCGCGGAACCGTCCCAGGTTTTGGTGTCTTCGCTCTGGGTCGTCGTCCAGGAACCCCGCTACCTGATAACCCAACTCGGGGCGAGCCATGATACTGCCCATGACAGCACGCCCAACATCTCCACAGCCCACAACCAGCACCCGATCCACGCCCACTCCTCGACGGTAGAGCCAAGCGCGAATGGTGCCAAAAAGGAGCCGGCTGGCGCTGAGGATGGCGACGATGAGGATGCCGGCATACCCCAGCATGAGCCGGGAGTAGAATTGGGGCCGCACGTTGAACGTCAGGACAGTGAGGACGGCGATCCCGATCAATGTGCCGGTGAAGAGTCGGTACACTTCATCGAGCCATGACGCCCCACGGCGTACATCGTACACGCCCTCGAACTGGTACGCCAGAAGCAAGATGCCGGTCAGGGTCAGCCCGATGGGGAACCATACGCGGTATGGCTGATAGTTGGCCGGGTCAAGGGCCGCCGGCCACTGGGCGCGATAGCGCAACCAGTATGCCAGAGCGAACGCCGCGTTAATCAAAACAATGTCCGTCAAAGCCATCACCAGGCCCATTCCGGCCCAAGGGCCTGTCCCGGCTGAGGAGCTAGTGCCTGGCTTAGCGTGGGATGACATGCGTTGCTCCTTTTGGAACTCGTGTTGCCAAAAGCGCATCGTACACCGCTGCGGTGCGTGCTGCAGTGGCTTTCCAGGAGAATCCCTCGGCTCTGGCTAACCCTTGCACTGCCATCGAGGTTGCCAGTGCTTTATCGGTCAGGACGCGGGAGATGGCATCAGCCAGGGCTTGAATGTCAGTTGGGTGCACCATCAGGCCGGCCATTCCCACGACCTCTGGCAGGCTGGATGTATTTGACGTAATCACTGGCGTGCCGCAGGCCATGGCTTCTAGCGGGGGCAGGCCAAAGCCTTCATAGATTGACGGATAGACGAATAGATCGGCAGCATTGTACCAGTAGGGTAGTTCATCGTGCTGCACGAATCCAGGAAACCACACCCGGTCGGCTAGGTTCAACTCTTCAACCAATGCGAACACGTTTTCGTATTTCCAGCCCCGTCCGCCACCGATCACCAGCTTGTGTTCAATATCGCCAAGCGTGGCATAGGCCCGGATCAGGGTTGTTAGATTCTTGCGCGGTTCGATGGTGCTTATGCACAGAATGAATCGCTCAGGCAGCCGGCGCTGTGCACGAAACACGCGCACCTTGTCCGCCGGCAGCGGGCGAAAGTGAGGGTCGATGCCGTTGGGTACAACGTGGATGTGGCTTGCCGGCACGTTTAGCAGACGCATCACGTCCTGTCGTGTGTGCTCGGATACGACGATGACACCATCAGCGCGCTGTGTGGCCATACGCGTCATTAATTTGAGGTATAGCCGGTTCCCACGATTGAAGGCCGCGGGGTAGAGCAGGAAGCTCAGGTCGTGAATAGTCACCACTGACTGGGTCGGGCAAAGCAGTGGCAAAGCGTAGGCCGGCCCGTGTACCAGATCGACGGCGTCCCGCACCAGGTGTATCGGCTGGAAAACCTGCTCCCATACCGCGCGTGCCAACGGAGACATGGTTGAGAATGGCGCAAGCCGCGCATTTATACCTGTCCATGTCACCCCCTTCGCCCGCGGGTCACCCAGATAGGCGGTGTAACGGTGGTCACTAACCTGGGGCAGGTACTCCAGCAGTGCTCGAATGTAGCGATGTATGCCGGCACCCCGGTAGCTGTCCGAAAAGGACAGCAGGTGAGCATTGATAGCGACGTGTGCCGGATCTCCTCGCTCCATCATGGCAGTTGATGCTTCTCCATCATCTCACGATACAGCGCGACAGTCTGTTGAGCAACTTTTGCCTGCGTGTAATGCGTAAGGACGCGTGCGCGCCCGGCCTGGCCAAGCCGGCGGCGCAACTCTGGATCGTTCATGAGTCGTTGTAAGCAGTTTTGCAATGCAAAAACATCGCCTTCCGGGAAAACGAGGCCGGCCTCACCGATAACGTTGGGAACCTCCCCACAGGTTGAGCCTACTACGGGCACTTCGCAAGCCATCGCCTCGATGAGTACGCGCCCAAACTGTTCTTTCCAGTTCGGCTGGGTCCGGGATGGCAACACAAGCACGTCTAGCTGATTTAGATAAGCCGGCACCTGGCATGATGGTCTCGCTACATCGAACACCACATGCGCGTCGATGCCGAGCCGGCTGGCTTGCTGTTGTAGCGCCTCCTGGCAGGGACCCGCTCCCATGATTCTTAGCTGCCAGTTGCCATGAAGGCCGGCGACGGCCTCCAGGAGCAAGTCTACTCCCTTGGCGCGAACCAATCGCCCAACATAGCCGATGGTAAACCTGGTCTCAGATTCCAGCCGTCCGCTGCTGGCAGCCGGCGCTCGTTTATCCGGTTTGTACAATTCAGGATCGACGCCGAATTGCGGGATGACCTCGACTGGGCCACGGTAACCCTTAGCGCGTACCACGTCTACAGCTTCGCGATTGCCGGCAATGACTGCATCGGCGCGGTGGAGCACATATCGTTCCAGCCAGGCAAACGGCGGCGGATAGCGCCGGCACAGGTTTTGCCACGTGAAAAACAGCGTTCTGGCGCCGGCCCGGTGCGCCAGATACATGGCCTGGAACGTGGCCAGATTATACGGCTCCTCATCGATGTGCACGATGTGTGGTTGCACCTGGTGAATGTGCCGGCCCAGCCCCGGATAGAAATGTAGGTGGAACCGGCCATTGAAGATCATCGGCTCAACGATGAGCTGATAGCCTTGCGTGTATCGCGGCTCTAGCTCAATCAGGCGGCCGGCTTCATGCCAGGCGGGTGGCACCACAACCGTGAGATCCACATCATCGTGCCGCCCGATCTCTTCCAGCTTACGCTGATAAGCGCCTACCACGCAGGCCTTTGACACCATCAAGACGCGCATGGGCAATTCAGCACATGCTCACTTGCCGGCCCGGCGCAACGCACCCCGGATCTGTGCCAGGTGATCTGTTGTATGCCAGATCGAGCGCTCGATCGGATACTGAGGATTGATCTCCCCATAGACGGGGTGCAGAACTGTGTTAGAGAGCTGGTTTTCGGTCAGGCCGGCCGCAAATTCGATGGTCTTCTGCCGGTTCGACTTCCATTGCTCCACAAGTTCTGAGAGTGGTTGCCCCTCGTAACGGGCGACACTTCGGGCATTCAGTTCGTTTCGGTCGAAGGGCTTGAACTCGAAGGCCGGGTTCTCGGCGATGATTTCAGCCATACGTCGGAGCTGCCATTCCGCGGCTGTCAGATGGGCTGTCACCCCCCAGAGGGTCCAGTCATCCTCACCCAGGGGGAGATCGGCCAGGTCGTCCGTCAGTTGTGTTGCTGTGTTCAAGAACTCGTCCCGATTGCGTTCCAGACGCTCAACCAGGTCTTTCATGTTTTCCCTTCTCCTCTTTTCTCGCAGCGGTTAAAGGTTGCAGATTGGATGATGGCAGGGAGCAGGTTGGGCCGGCGGCCGGCAATGTGCGATGTTGACCAGGAACTTGTTTTTGGACAAGGACATCAAGGGTGGCCCTTGCGGTCCTGTGCCAGCTAAAGCGCCCGGCCTGTCGCAAGCCGGCTTCACGCATAGCCTGCCGGCGGTCAGGATCGCGCAGAACTTGCCACATTCCCTCAGCCAGGGTGCTGGCATCATTGGGATCGAGCGTGAGCCCGGCATCGCCGACGATCTCGGGCAGACTCGATGTGTTAGAAGTCACGACCGGCGTCCCGCATGCCATGGCTTCGAGCACAGGTAGCCCGAACCCCTCATATCTGGAGGGAAAGACGAAGAGTTCTGCACCAGTGTACAGTGCGGGTTTATCATCTTCCTCGATCCAGCCTGGAAATATCACGGCGTCCTCTATGCCCAGTTCGCTCGCCAGGCGCTGCGGATCTGGCGCAAAGCTGGTATCACGGGCCGGCAGCCGGCCAGCGACGACCAGCCGCAGGTCTGAGCCGCGCAGTGCGCCGGTCCTCAGTTCCGCAAAAGCCCGAAGCAGCGTGCCAACATTCTTGCGCTGATCGAACCCTCCCAGGTACAACATGTATCGAGGGGGCAAGCTGTATTGCCGTCGTACCTGCGCCACGCTTTCTGCTGGCGCCGGCCGGAATTCTGGGCCGGCTGCCAGAGGAATCACGAACACTTGCTGGGGATCGATTCTCAAATGGGTGACGATGTCTCGTTTTGAGTGTTCCGAGTCGGCAATGACGGCGTCGGCTCGACGTGCGCCGGCAGCCACAAGCCGTGTGTAGGCGCGAACTAGCGCCGAGCCTCGGTAAGCTGGCAGCACAATGGGAATCAAGTCGTGCACAGTGACCACCGTCGGCGTGGTGGGCTGAAGAGGTGATGCGAAGTAGGGCACGAGGGCGATCTCGGCCTTGCGTGCGGCTGCTGCGCGCGGAAACACGACTTGCTCGAACCAAAGCTTGTAAAAGGCGGCAGATGGCTTACGGCGCACCGCCGATCGAGGCATAATCGGGTAGAATCGGTGCTCGGGTTCAATCTCTTCCAGGCTCGCCAGCAGGCGTCGCACATATTGGCCGCTGCCGGTGGCCGGCTGATTCCAGAACCAGGCGTTGATGGCTACATGCATTGGGCCGGAATCTCCCAGGTCAGTGAATCAGCCTGAATATCCATGCGGATGTTCCTGCCGCCACGCCCAGGCGCTGGCAATGATGTCTTCCAGATCAGGGTGCTCGGGCATCCAGCCAAGCTCTTGCTGGATTCGATCTGAGCTGGCAATTAGAATGGCGGGGTCGCCTGGCCGGCGTGGGGCCTCGACCACCGGGATGGGCCGGCCTGTCACCCGGCGAGCGGTCTCCAGCACTTCGCGATTGGTGAAGCCACGTCCATTGCCCAGGTTGTAGACCCGTTGCTCTCCTGGCCGTAACGCTTCTAAAGCCAGCACATGTGCCCTTGCCAGATCGATCACGTGGATGTAATCGCGGACGCATGTGCCATCTCGGGTTGGGTAGTCGGTGCCGTAGAGTTCCAGGTGATCCCGCTGGCCCATCGCGACTTCCAGGATGATAGGGATTAAATGGGTCTCCGGGCGATGATCCTCGCCGAAAGGTGGTGCAGCGCCGGCAGCATTGAAGTATCGTAACGCGGCGTAGCCCAGGCCGTGTATCCGGTTAAACCAGGTCAGCATTTGCTCCACCATCAGCTTGGAAGCGCCATAGGCATTGATGGGTCTCAATGGATGCTCTTCATCGATGGGGGTGTACTCGGGATCACCGTAGACGGCCGCTGTGGACGAGAAGACAAACCGTTTGATACCCTGCTCGATCATCGTGCTGAGCAGCGTGAGCGCATTGGCTGTGTTGTTTGCGAAGTATCGTTCTGGGCGCTTCATCGATTCGCCGGCCTCGATGAACGCGGCAAAGTGCATCACAGCCTCAAACGCGCCTTCGCGGAGAATACGCTCAAGTGTTGTCTTGTCACCCACATCGCCTTGCACGAAGGTCGCGGCCGGGTGCACGGCCTGCCGGTGACCACGTACCAGGCTGTCATAAACCGTGACGTCATGGCCGGCGCGGATTAACTCGGCCGCTACGATGCTGCCGATGTAGCCGGCCCCCCCAGTTACCAGGATTTTCATCGTTCTCCGCTTTCAGGCTCGGAAGAACTCAATCGTTTGCGCCAGTCCTTCCTCGAACGGCATCTCGGGGTGCCAGTCCAAGTCTCGCACAGCGCGCGCCGGGTCCAACACGCTATGACGGATGTCGCCCGGGCGCGGTGCGTCATAGCGCGGCTCGCGATTGTAGCTGGTCTGTTGGCGAAGGGTCTCGAACAGTTGGTTGATCGTCACAGCCTGTCCAGTGCTGATATTGTACACGCCGTTGTCGCCCAGATCAAGCGCACGCAGGTTGGCTTTTGCCACATCGCCGACGTAGATGAAATCGCGTGTCTGCTCGCCATCGTCGAAGATGGTCACGGGCATGCCGGCCAGCATCTTTTCGACAAAGATTGTGACCACGCCGGCCTCGCCAAATGGGTCTTGGCGAGGTCCGTAGACGTTGGAGTAGCGCAGCGCAGCAAAGCTCAAACCGTACATGCGACGGTACAGGTCGAGATAATGTTCCCCGGTCCATTTGCTCTGACCGTAAGGGGAGAGAGGGGAGATGGGGTGGTCCTCGCGGATTGGCAGATGTTCGGGATCACCGTAGACGGCACAACTGGAGGCGAAGATCACCTGACGAACATCGTGCCGGCGAGCCTGTTCCAGCACGTTGACCAGCCCGGCCACGTTGACCAACGTGTTCTCCACCGGATCGGCGAGGGACCGGGGGACGCTCACCAGAGCTGCCTGGTGGTTGACAACCTCGGGCTGCTCGGCTTCGAACACCTGGCTGAGTTGTGGGTCACGGATGTCCATCTGATAGAAAGTCGCCCCGGCCGGCACATACTCGCGCTTGCCCGCAGAGAGGTCATCCACCACGGTCACAGTGTGGCCGGCTGCGATGTAAGCCTCAACGATGTGGGAGCCAATAAAGCCGGCTCCGCCTGTCACGAGTATCCTCATCAGCTCGCTACTTAAACACGAACACGAATATCAGGTCATTCACGTTCGTGTTCGTCGGCCCGGTGATGATCAGGTCGCCCAGTTGATCAAAGAAGTTGTAGGAGTCACTGCGCCGCAGATAGTCTCGTGGATCCAGGCCCTGAGCCTGTGCACGTGCGACCGTCGTGCCATCAGCAATGGCGCCGGCTGCGTCCGTTGGTCCATCCGTGCCGTCTGTGGCTAAAGCGGCGATGAGGGCATTGTCCAGACCGTCAATGGCCAAAGCAGCGGCCAGGGCGAGTTCCATGTTACGCCCACCTTTGCCAGTACCTTGAAGGGTTACAGTCGTCTCACCGCCGGCAATGATGCACGCTGGCACAGCGACCGGCCGGCCATGAGTCGCAATCTCCCGGGCGATGCCGGCGAAGACTCGCGCTACCTGGCGGGCTTCTCCTTCAATGAATGTTGAAAGCAACATGGCGTTATATCCAAGATCATGCGCTTTCTTGAGTGCTGCCTCGGCCGCCATAGCATTGTCACCGATGATCACATTAGTCACCCGCTCGAAGATGGGATCGCCAGGCTTGGGAGTCTCTGGAATCTTGCCTCGCCGGCCTGCGTCCAGATGTTCTCGAATGGAAGCGGGAACCTTGGCCCAAAGATCATAGCGGTTCAGCACGTTCCATGCCATCTCGTATGTGGATTCGTCTGGGACGGTAGGGCCAGAAGCGATAACGTCCAGTGGGCTCCCCACTACATCCGAGAGGATGAGCGTCAAAACTTCGGCTGGCGCTGCCATCCGCGCTAACTGGCCGCCTTTCACAGCCGACAGATGCTTGCGGACAGCGTTGATCTCGTTGATCGTGGCCCCCGATGCCAGCAACTGCCCCGTAAGCGCCTGCAGATCACGCAACTGAATGCCATCCACGGGCATGACGAGTAGCGCAGATCCGCCGCCAGAGATGAGCGAGATGACCAGGTCCCGATCCGTGGCATTAGTCAACAACTCGGCGATTCGCCGCGTTCCTACCAGGCCTGCTGGATCTGGCAGCGGATGTCCCCCTTCGTGGATGATGATCCTGCGCGTGGGTGCCGTGTAGCCACGTTTCACAACAATTGTGCCACGGCTGAGCCGGTCGCCTAGAATTTCCTCGATGGCTTGTGCCATGACCGCGCCGGCTTTGCCCGCGCCGATCACATACACGTTCTTGTAGTCATCCAGGTTGTAGGTGTGCCCATTCACGTGCAAAATGGCACCATCTCGATGCGCATGCCGGCGAATTGCTTCGGCCGGATCAACAGCTTCCAGCGCGGCGCCCATGATGGACAATACTGTTCCGAGATGTGGCTCGGTTTTTCCGTGTTCTCGTGTTGGTGATCGAAACTCGATCATTCATACCCCCCTGTTTGTTTCAGAGAGTGCGGGTGCAGGCGTGCGTGAGTGACTGCTGTCAATGTCATCTCGCTTCCGCCTGGCTGCCTGGCGCTCCCTGGCTGAAAAGTGGCAATCCCCGTCGTTGCAGCCGATCGATCAAACTATCGACGACTTCTTCCAGTGTCAGATGATCGGTGTGTATGATCTCATCCGCCAATTTGTCGTACAACGGCTGTCGCTCCATTTTGAGTTCGATGATCCGTTGAAGTGGGTCATCGCCGGCCAGTAGTGGTCGGATGGGCACCTCGCTGCCGGCATCTTCGGCCTGCATGCGCTGCAGGATCGTCTCGGGCTGTGCTTCCAGAAGCACGACCCACCCCCGCTCCCGCATTTTCCGGCGGTTTGTCTGGTACACGACAGCGCCGCCCCCAGTGGCAATCACCGCCTGCTGGCGCATAAGAGCCTCTTCCAATGCCAGACGCTCTAGCTCGCGGAAGTGCAGCTCCCCGTGATCTTTGAAGATGTCCGGGATCGACTTGCCGGCCATGCCGGCCACCCAGACATCGGTATCGATGAATGCCCAACCCAGACGCTGGGCCAACAGCCAGCCGGCGCGTGATTTCCCGGTTGTGCTGAAGCCGATGAGGATGATATTGGACTTCTGGTGAT